>JBGGMM010000218.1:0-2585 GCA_041288045.1 Pseudobdellovibrionaceae bacterium
TTTTTAAATCCGCAGCTCTTGGCTACGGAACTGAAAAGCGGGTGATTCTGCTTCATGGTCCCGTTGGAAGTGCGAAATCGACCATTTGCCGAATGTTAAAAAAGGGACTTGAGGCCTATTCCAAAACTGAATCCGGTGTCATGTACACATTCGAATGGATCGATCCAGATGGAACATTGGGCGGTTTGCTTGGGAAAGAGACTCGGGTTTTTCACAGCCCCATGAATGAAGAGCCGCTATGGCTGATTCCAGAAGACATGCGAGCTCAGGTTTGCGAAGAAATCAATCGCGGCCAAGAAGGCTCTTACCGAGTGAGTATTGAAGGGGAGCTTTCTCCTCCGAGCCGTTTTATTTTTAAAGGTCTCATGGACAAATACGGTGGGGATTTGATCAAAGTTCTCAACCATGTTCGCGTCAAGCGCATGGTGCTTTCAGAGAGCGATCGAGTGGGGATTGGGACTTTCCAGCCGAAAGATGAAAAGAATCAGGACTCGACAGAACTCACTGGGGATTTGAACTATCGCAAGATTGCCGAGTACGGATCTGATTCTGATCCTCGCGCTTTCAATTTCGACGGAGAGTTCAACGTTGCCAACCGGGGAATGATTGAATTTGTCGAAGTTTTGAAACTGGACGTGGCTTTCTTGTACGATCTTTTGGGAGCATCTCAAGAGCATCGAATCAAGCCAAAGAAATTTGCTCAAACTTATATTGATGAAGTGATCATTGGTCACACCAATGAACCCGAGTACCGTCGACTGCAAGACAATGAATTTATGGAAGCTCTTCGTGACCGGACAGTGAAAATCGATATTCCTTACATCACCAAATGGAAAGAAGAGTGCAATATCTATAAGAAGGATTTCAATTCGCAGAAACTGCGAGGAATTTCCATTGCACCTCACACGATTGAAATGGCAGCAATGTGGGCGATTCTCACTCGCTTGGAAAAACCGAAGAAGGCCAACCTCACACGCTTACAAAAACTGAAACTTTATAACGGAAAAACTTTGGCCAATTACACCGAAGACAATGTGAAAGAGCTCAGAAAAGAAACAATTCGTGAAGGTCTTGAAGGAATTTCTCCTCGATACATTCAAGATAAGCTTTCAAATGCGATTGTGGCTGCTCAGCAGAATAATCGGGGCTCGGTCAATCCGTTCATGATCATGAATGAGCTTGAGAGTGGCTTGAAAACTCACTCGCTTCTTTCGAGCGAAGAGCTCAAAGCTGATTACAGAGAGCTGCTCGGAATGGTCAAGCAAGAGTACGAAGAGATCATCAAGGGTGAAGTGCAAAGAGCGATCAGTGCCGATGAAAGCGCTCTTCAACGTCTTTGTGCCAATTACATTGATAACGTCAAAGCTTACACGCAGAAAGAAAAAGTTCGAAATCAGTTCACGGGTCAGGATGAAGAGCCAGATGAAAGACTCATGCGTTCGATTGAAGAAAAAATCGAAATCCCAGAGTCGAGAAAAGATGATTTCCGCCGGGAGATCATGAATTACATCGGTGCACTGTCTTTGGACGGCAAGAAGTTCAATTACAAAATGAATGAACGCTTGCACAAAGCACTTGAGCTGAAACTGTTCGAAGATCAAAAAGACAGCATCAAGCTGACTTCATTGGTTTCTTCGGTTGTTGATAAAGACACTCAGGAAAAAATCGATATTGTGAAAACTCGTTTGATCAAAGACTTTGGTTACGATGAAATTTCGGCAACTGACGTTCTTCACTATGTTGCGAGCATTTTTGCCCGCGGTGATGTGAAGAACAAATAGGAGTCTTGTGTCGATTAAAGAAGACCACAACCGGTTTCGGGATATCATTAAGGGGAAGATCAAGCAGGACTTCAAGCGCTTTGTCTCTCAAGGAGAGATGATCGGGAAGCGCGAGAAGGACTATGTCAAAATCCCACTCCCGCATATCGAAATCCCCACTTTCCGCTATGGACCGAAACAGCAGGGTGGAGTTGGTCAAGGTGAAGGCAAGCCTGGCGACGGAGTCGGTGAACCCGGTGAAGGCCAGGGTCAAGCAGGAGATCAGCCAGGACAACATATGCTTGAAGCTGAGCTCACCATTGATGAGCTGGCCGAAATTCTCGGGGAAAAGTTAGAGCTTCCCAATATCAAACCCAAAGGCCATAAAAATATCGAAACCACAAAGACCAAGTATTCGGGTCTTGCGCCAGTGGGCCCTGAAGGTCTTCGCCATTTCAAATCTTCCTATAAAAATGCTTTGAAGCGCTATGTGACTTCTGGGACTTACAATCCAGATGACCCAATCATTGTGCCGATTAAAAGAGACATGCAGTATCGGACTTTCAAGACAGTTTCAAAGCCTCAGACCCGAGCAGTTGTCATCTATATGATGGACGTTTCGGGATCTATGGGTGATGAACAAAAAGAGATCGTTCGTCTGGAAAGCTTTTGGATCAATGCTTGGCTTCGAAAGCACTATAAAGGTCTTGAAACCCGATTTATCATTCACGATGCTGCTGCCAAGGCAGTGGATGAAGACACTTTCTTTCGCACCAGTGAGTCTGGCGGAACGCTCATCAGCTCGGCTTACAAGCTTTGCCAGGA
>JBGGMM010000219.1:0-8882 GCA_041288045.1 Pseudobdellovibrionaceae bacterium
ATTTTAAACACTACAGCCCAGAATCGAACGCCATGCTTTGGCATGCTTCTTCGATCGCCCGGTTTTGTCTTTCGCCAACGAAAGCTGATGGAAAAAGCTCGACAATCACAGATCAGGTTTGTGAAAGCTATTTCAAAAAGCCTTTTTTAACCCGCTACTCGGCGGCTCGCTCTGGTTTGGGAGCTTGGCTTCTTTATGCCGAAGAGGATGAGAAAGTCTTTGCCAATCCTACATCTCAAGTCACCATTCTTTCCACTTTTGATTCCAGCGAACTTGGCTCCAAGCCCTTTCGCATGAGTCTGGGTGATAAAAAAATCAAGCTCAATCGATCTCTTTTGAATCCCGGGTTGGGTTTCAATGAAATCTTTGGGATTGGAACTGCCACCAGTTCGTTAGCAAAGGCCTATGAGCGATTGCGAAACGCAGTCAATCGTCACACCAATTGGTATGCTTCTAAATTTGATGATCAATTAGGACATGAAAGAAGCAAACGGGACCAGGCTTATTCTCCATTTGTTGCTTCCAGCTATGAAATGAGCCAGTCCAATGCTTTTACCGAGTGTGGATTCACTGTGAAATGTGACGGAGACGGCCGCAAAGCCTGGATGCTGATTTTTAAGATTCACAAAAACAATTGGTACACCACGCGAAATCTCAAAAACAATGAGGCTTTGAATTTTGATCGCGTTTGGATGGATGAAACCTCTTTCGGTACGGATGGCCTGGCAGACAAAGAGCGAGCCTGGGACCGACTGGGAACGGCTCTGGAAGACGAGCTGGACTCCATTCTTTATCTTCACAATTTGGAAGCGGGTACGGGCAAGCCGGTCGCCGACGATCAACTCGATTGACTTGTCCCAGTGCGCATCGGTTGACTCGGACAAGGTGAGCGCCGAATCTTTTCAACGAATTCATTTTCGGAGGAGGGATCGGTGCGAGCCCAATCGCAATTTTCCAAATGGTCAGGTTTTTTTTTCGTTTCTCTCTTTCTTTTTTTTCCAAATAAGACGCTCAAGGCGCAGACACAAGCAATGACAAGTCCATCCAGCTCCTCATTCGTCCACCCACGCAAAGTCCTTGAAAAGTTTTCTCCTCATAAAAAGCAGATCTGGGTGGTTGGGTATGTCAACTCGACCCTTGAGGATTCGATCAAGGATCTCGAGGTCGCTTTTGCCAATGGCGCTGATGCCATTGTCTATGAATCACAAGATTACAAAAAATTAGATGAAACTTTAGCAGCTATCAGAAAACGTTTTCCGAGCCATGTGATTGGCGTGAATGTCTTGGGTAAAGAAGACGGCTTGGCTCTTTACACATGGAAAGAAACATTTGCGCTGGCGAAGAAACACAATTTACAGATTGCTTGGACAGATTTTTCAGGAGTGGATCTGATCAAAGAAGCTCCCGAAGTCAGCCTTCATTCGATCAAAAATGAAAAGCCCGACTCTGTTTTTTATGTCAGTGGGATTCACATGAAATATTCAACTTTGATTGATCAAAATAAGCCGATTGAGCTTTCTGCCCTTCAGGCCATGGGATGGGTTGATGGCATTGTTATCACAGGGCCAAAAACCGGAGTCCCCGCAGATCCGGAGCGCGCTCATCGGGCTCGAGAAGTGATTGGAAATTATCCTTTGGGCGCAGCTTCTGGTGTCTCTTCTGAAAACGTTCACACAATTTTAAAATCAATCGATTTTGTTCTGGTGAATACGAGCATTTCTGACAAAAACCACAGGATCATTGGCGAGAAGGTGAAAGCGCTTCGTTTGGCGATGAATAAGAAAAAATAAATCCTCGGGACATTGGACCGGAAAACGGCTTCCAGTCATAGTTTCAAGATGCATTGTCGTTTATTCTAACGACAATGACACAGCAAAAATTACGGCAGCAGCCAACAAAATTGGCAGTGATTTCATTTTTTGTTTGTGCTTCTTTCCTGCAGGCTTGTGGTGGTTCCTCGGGAAGCTTTGAAAGCGATCAGTACCGAGTCAGTGATCAAACTTGTCCTGTTGATCCATTAAGCGCAAACGATCTTTCTTATTTTGAAGAAGCTCCCGGCGATGTCGAACCGGCATTGCTTTCTGGGCAAATGATTCTTCGAAAGCGCAAAGTCAGGGTTCAATCCAAGGCTTTGGCAGAGCATTTTGAAAAGGCTCCCTATTCGTCTTTGAAGCTGGATTTATTTCCAAATTTAAAATTGGAAATCAAACCAGAGTCAGTCAGAAAATATGGCGAAAGGAACTGGGTTGTTAGCGGCCGACTTTCAGGAGCCGAAAAAAGCAGCGTGACTCTGGCTTTAAAGGGCGAAGCTTTCGTGGGACAGATTGTGACAGAGGCAGGACGAGCCTATGAACTCCTCACTGCGGCCAATGGACTGAATGATATTCTTGAGGTCTCAGCTCTTGAGAGTGAAGACTGTGAAGCCCTGCCTGCACCTAAAGATCCCAATGACGGAATCAGCGAAGACGAGGAGTCAGGTGAAACTCCGATCATCGACATGCTCGTGGCTTACACTCCAAGCGCAATGGCAAAAATGGGTGGTCAAGATGGTATTGAAGCCCTGATTCAAACTGGAATTGAAGACACCAATAAAGCTTTCCTCAACAGCGGTGTGAATCTTTCCGTGCGGCTGATTGGGATGATGGCAGTCACTCAGAATGAAACCAATCAGTTTTCCTCTGATCTGAGCTCACTGAAAGGGCAGACGGATGGTCTTTGGGATGAAGTGCATGCCGAGCGCCTTCGATTGGGCGCCGATCAAGTGACAATGGTGGGAGTTTATCCAAGTAACAGCGTGGCTGGCATTGGTTACATCGGTTCAGGGATTTCAAGCGCTTTCACAATTGCCAAAGTTTCTGCCTTCAGTCGCTTTACATTTTCCCATGAGCTAGGACACAACATCGGCTTGAATCATTCGGATGGTTTCGTTAACACCAGCGGTGGCTTTCGCACAATTATGGCCTATGGGACCTATCCACGGATTCGGCGATTCTCGAACCCGGAATATCCTTACAAGTTCTATTACACTGGGGATTCCTCGCATCACAGCGCCTCCATTCTGAATGCCAATGGTTTGCGAGTGGCTCTTTTCAAAGTCCCCAAAGTTCCAGTTGTTGACGTTGAGGTTCCCGAGTCCCCAACCCTGCCACCAAAGGATCCTGGCGGTTGTGTGGATGAGTGATTCACTTTCGACCAGGTAATATTTGCCGAGAGGCAATTTTTGCCAGGACCTAAGATGGGCTTGGGATTTCGGACTTACTAAGCTGACTTCAATCCAAGTATTCTAAGAGGGATGAAGCGATTTTTTGCCTTGAACCTGATTTTTTTATTCGCTGCTGGTTGTGCCAGTCAGTCGACTTCGTTGAAAACAGATTCGCCGAATTCATTCACACTGAAGATTCCGACTCGAGATGAGTTGATGGGGCCGAACCGGGCACAAAATTCGGTCAAGCCGAAAAGTGGAAAATCCTATATTTTTCGAAATGTCGCCTCAGCTTTTCCTGACAATGGCAAAAACATGCTGTTGCAGGACCGTGCTTTGCTCAAAGCCTCGGTCACAGGGGCGATGGATCAATCACCTCGTCAGCTTCGCCTGAAAGAGCGAGCCGAACAGCTGAAAGAAAATAAAAATAGATTCAGCAATCCGAACAAGGCTTTTTATTTGACCCCTTTAACCCAGAAAGACGCCCTGATTTTATCGCAAGAGCCGAAGAAACACGACACCACTGAATTTTTCTATCAGTCTGAAGATCAAAAGCAGGACGATGCCTTTGAACCAAACAATGACAGACTTTCCGCTTTTGATATTTCCAATGCTGAAGACCGCTGGCTGGGACTTCTAAGTGCAACAGATTCCGTGAGCGAAGGCGTGCAGGCCAATGAAGATTGGTACAAAATCAAAGTCTCCCCACTGTATCGGCAGCTGATTGTGGATTTGCGTTATCAGCATTATTTGGGTGACATGGATTTGAAGCTCTATGACTCGAATGGCACTTTACTGGCAACTTCTCAGAGACTGGGAGAAGATGAGTTTATCAATCTGATCCTTGAGCAAGGCGGAAATTATTTTTTGCAAGTCTATGGATCGAATCGCTTTAATCATTATGATCTCAAATACTCAACGCATTTCGTTCGTGGAAATGATGATGAATACGAAGAGAACGATCAACTGCGAAAAGCTTTTGATTTAAAATCCTTTGAGAACGTTTGGCTCAGTGAAATCAAAGGCGAAGGTGTTGCCGCTGACGATGACTATTATGCGATCAAAGTTCCTGCGGGGAAAGAAAGAGTTCAAGTCGATCTTCGTTATGACGTCAATATGGGGGATGTGGATGTCCGACTCTTCAATGCTTCTGGAAAAATGATCGCTTCATCGGCCCATATTGGGGATGATGATTTTATTGATTTCTCAGTTCCTACGGCAGGAACTTATTATCTCAAAATTTATCCCTTCTCTCCCCAGAGCAAGTTCAATATGTACGATTTCAAGGTGACCTTTTTAAGACCGTCTCAAAAACAGACGTCGACCCCTTTGCCAAAAACCTCCAATCCAAAATTGGAAGCCACACGTTAAGCCCCGGAATGATCTCTCTTTAAATCTTGATGCGTAAAGTCATTAGTCACATTTATTAAGTCATTTCAGACAGTTGCACAAAACACACAGCTTGTGGACTTTGGTCTAGGTCGAGTATCCTATGTCACAGAGGAAGGCGAGGAACCATGACTTTTCATATCCGGCGTTGCCATGTTTGTGGCGGCGTCACCGAACTGGAAGGATGTGCCGTGCACAAATGTCAGCACTGTGGAAAGCATCTTGCTCCCTTTTATTATTTCGATGAAAGTAAACTCGAAGGTCTTCTGGACAGCGGACCCCATATGAGTTTATGGACTTTGAGGACCAGCGTTCCAGGAAATATCAAACCCATTTGGGGACTTAGCACTTATTGGCAGGAGAATTATGAAGGTCAATCTGGAGGATATCCGTCAAGCTCGTAAAGTGATCGAATCTTTTATTCTTCCAACTGACACATCCAAATCCATCAGTGCTTCAAAACTTCTTGGCAGCGAAGTTTTCTTTAAATACGAAAATCAACAGTACACAGGCAGTTTTAAAATCCGTGGGGCTTTGAATAAAATCTCTTCTCTTTCCGCAGATGAAAAAAAGCGGGGAGTGGTGGCGAGCTCGGCCGGCAATCACGCTCAAGGCGTTGCTCTCAGTGCCACTCGATCAGGAGTCAGATCCACGATCGTTATGCCGATCCATGCGCCTTTAGTGAAAGTCCAAGCCACCAAAGACTATGGTGCAGAAGTCGTTCTCAAAGGCGAAATTTACGACGAGGCCTATGAGCACGCCAGAAAGCTTGAAAAGGACCATGGCTTTGTCTTTGTTCATCCTTACGAAGATGAAAAGATCATCGCTGGGCAAGGAACCATCGGACTCGAGGTTTTAGAAAAAGTTCCCGATTTGGATTCTCTTGTCGTCCCCATCGGTGGGGGCGGCCTGATCAGTGGCATCGCAACCGCAGCTAAGGCCTTGAATCCCAAAATCAAAATTTTTGGTGTTCAGAGCAATCAGGCTCCGGGAATGGAAAAACTATTTCATCACCAAAGGCCAGAAGAGCCGAAAAAACGAATCGCCACCATCGCCGATGGGATTGCGATCAAAAAACCAAGCGTCGTGATGTATGAAAGTTTCATTTCCAAACTGGTGGATGAAGTTGTCACTGTCACTGATGATGAGATTGCCGAGGCGATTGTTTTTCTCATGGAAAGAGCCAAAACCGTGTGTGAAGGCTCCGGGGCGGCCGGAGTTGCGGCCATCATGAACCGCAAGCTCAATCTGGGCTCTAAAACCTGCGTGATTCTCTGCGGGGGAAATATTGATTTGAATATCATTGCCAAAGTTGTGACCAAAGGTCTGATCCGCAAAGGGCGTCTGGCTGAGCTTTCAATTGTCGTGGATGATATGCCTGGAAATCTGAATCGCTTGACCAAGACAATTGCCGACTTGGGTGGAAACGTGCTGGAGGTGAAACATGATCGCCTCAGTGAGGGGTTGCTTTTGCGAGAAACAAAAATCGATTTCGTATTAGAAACCACCAGCGAAGAGCATGCTCTTCAAATCAGAAAAGCTCTGACTCAATCCGGTGGGCGTATTATTTAAACGTTGATTTTACCAAAGCCGCCGCCACCGGCGCTGGCGGCAACCACGCGGTCGCCTTTTTCCAATGGCATTTCGCCGTGACTTTCAGACAAGTTGATTTTATCGCCGTTTTTCTTGTGAATGAGAATTTCTGAGACCTGGCCGCTGACGGCGCCCTTTAAGCCTTTGATTTGAGTGTTCTGGTGTCCCAAGAGCCATTTCAAAGTGCAATTTTCAAGGATTTCGGTTTCACGAAGAACTCCGTTCCCGCCCGTCATTTTTCCTTTGCCACCAGAGCCCTGGCGAACTCCGCTTTGCAGGACAATCAAAGGATAGAGCCTTTCAATTTCTTCAATTGAAGGCTGAAGCTTATGCAGGGACCAAAAGAAAAATCCATCCAGACCATTGGCTTCGGCTGTGGCTCCGGCCCCGCCAGCAACTGCATCGAAATAGATTTTTCCAGAATCAAACTCAAAACTGAGCACTGTTGGGATCGCACCATTGAGACCCATGGACCTGGAGCTTGAAATGGCTGATAAGCTTTGCACCACTGCCGATGCCAAAAGCGAAGAAGCCTCTGCCACACCTTCAAAAGCTGGCGAAGGATACTTGGCATTGAGAAAACAATCCTCAGGCGTGGAGACATTGATCAAAGAGAAAATTCCCTCATTGAGCAGAAAGTCCTCGCCTAAAAAAGAGAGAACCGCACCCATGCAGGTGCCGTAGGTTACCATGTTTGTCAGAAAGAGTCTTTTTGAGTTGGATGTGCCGGTAAAATCAAAATGAACTTCGTCCGATTTCAGCTCTGTGTGAAGACGAATCAGTTCGCCGGTTTCAAAATTTAAATCCAATCGGTGCTCGCCATGGGGAAGTTCAGCAAGTTTTTTTTGGATTCTGGATTTTGTTTCTTGCAGAAAATTTTTTTGACTGTTCTTAGTCAAAAGATTTGGATTTTTGAGAATCCAAGATTTGAAAAGATCAACGCTTCTCCATAATTTTTGGAAAGTCTCTTCAAGCCGATTGGAAAGACCGGCCGGAGCTTGGGGATGTGAAGCAATTGCTTTTAAAATTGCTTCGTTGATTTTTCTTTGCGAAGCAATCGGTGTCGGCGGAATGCGCAAGCCCTCATCTTCCAGTTTCTTGGCATGTGCCAAGCGTGGCTTAAAGCGGGTCCGAACTGCCAGAAAGAGAGTCTGCTCACCAATTTGAATCGGAGTGACCAAAGTCATCACCGAGAGAATGGTTCCCCCGCTGTAGGGGTCATTGCTTAAAGCTGCATCGCCCTCTTGAATTTTAAAGTACTTGCGGACTGTTTCCACAAAAGGCTGGAAAGTCCCAATATCTGGCAAAGTTTCGTATTTCATTCCAAGAATCTGACCTTCCGAATTCAGAAGGGCCGCGGACCCAAATGGAGACAGCGTCTCTTGAATTAAAAATGACAGCTCTTGAAGCGGCAAAAAAGAACTCATTGTTTTTCTCCTGCCAAAGCACTGAGGCTGTGAATGCTTCGCAAAGAGGCCAATGGATCCAGCTCAAGCTTGGAATCAAACCATTGCTTTTGCAAGAGTGGAAAAAGAGCTGGCGCAAAAAAGCCGGTCACCAAAGTTTTTTTGGCTGACTTTTCAGATTTGAATTGAGCTTCGATGCAAATATGATGAATCAAATGATCCAAAAGGTTTTGGATCAGACGATCCACAGTCGCAGTTTCAAGTTCTGGAATGTTTTTGATGGTTGCAACCAAATGGTCTTTGAATTTTCTGCAACCTGAATCCTGCACTTGCGGAATTTGAGACGGAAATTTCTGATGGAGCATATCAAATATCGTCGGTTTCCAGGCGCGGCCGAAGCACATCGGACCTGGCTCAAAACCCAATTCATTTTTTGAAAACTGCAGTCCGCCTAAAAAGCCCTGAGTGATTTCTAAAGTGGGCTGCATTCGCAGCTTTTTAAATACCGGAATCGTGTTTTCAATCAATCCCCAAGAGCTTTCCCAAAAGGCAGATTTTTCTCGACAAGAAATCAGCGCCCAACTTTCCAGATCCAGACAAAGGATCTGTTCAGCTTTGCCCTTCAAGCCATCAGAAAGTGCGTTTGCCCAGGCAAAGAGGCTTCCGGCGATTTGATTTTTGTTTTCCAGAAACACATTTCCGTGATGATCCAAAAAAGACAGTTTCACTGTGTTTTCAGCAAAACTTTTTTGGATGTCTTCAACATGTTCAGAAAAAGCCCCTGACAAGCAGGCATTGATCACATTTTTCCGCCATGCTGGCATTTCATCAGCTGACAGAGGCGAGCGCTCGCTGGCAAAAACTTCAAAGCCCTGTTCAGCAAAATAATGGGCGACTTGTTTTTGATGATTTGGGTTTCTGTTGGCAAACAAAAGATTCACACAGACGCGTTTGACATTCATCAGCTTCAGCTTTGAATTGATAAATTCTAGTTCTTCAAACTGCAGAGGTTTTAAAATTTCGCCTTGTTGATTGACTCGTTCTGAAAGTCCAAAGATCAATTCTTGTGAAGCCAAGGGCTCCTGACGATAGGGCTTGATATCAAAGCGATCGGGGAACGTGGGCTGGCGTAAAATCGGCCAAGTTTCAAAACCCGAAGTCACGATTTGAGCGACAGTTCCACCCAATTTGGCATCCAGAATTTTTTCAAGGTATCGAGAACTCACAAAGAGGTGTGTCGGAGTGCCATACTCAGTCCAAAACTTTTTAAGTGAAGTTCCAAGAGGTTCTTG
>JBGGMM010000220.1:0-3034 GCA_041288045.1 Pseudobdellovibrionaceae bacterium
TGCAACGACTCCGGCAGCTCCAACAACTCCACCACCTGCGAACGTAGCTCCATCTGTAAGTATCACTTCGCCTGCAAATGGTGCTAGCTTCTCTGCAGGGATGAACATTGCAGTCAATGCTTCGGCTTCGGACAGCGATGGTTCAGTTGCCAAGGTGGAGTTTTTCAATGGCTCTACAAAGCTGGGTGAAGATTTATCTGCTCCTTATTCTTGGATGATAAGCAACGCCGCTGCAGGCTCTTACAGCCTGAAGGCTCGTGCTACTGATAATGCCGGTGCGATCAGCGATTCAGCTGTTGTCAGCATCACTGTGAACGCTATCACCCAGCCACCTCCCTCTTCAGTTGGCGTGACGCTTTTGACTTCTCAGGTTCCTCAAATTTTAAATGCGAATGACGGAGTTGGTTATGAACTTGGAATGAAATTGATGTCTACAGTTTCTGGTAAAATCACAGCGATCCGATTCTTCAAAGGTTCTTCCGAAACTGGCACTCGCACTGGGAAGATTTATTCTTCATCAGGCACTCTATTGGCTTCAGTTGTGTTTTCATCTGAAACAGCTTCCGGGTGGCAGCAAATGAATTTGGCATCACCACTTTCAATTGCAGCAAACACTGAGTACACAGTTTCGGTCAATACTGGCGCCGGCTATTATGTCGCCACCAATCAAGGAATGGCTTCGCAGATCTCCAATGGATCCTTGCGAAGCGTGGTTGGCAGCAATGGTGTTTTTGGACCTGTCGGATCTCGTCCAACACAGAGCTGGGAAAATTCAAATTACTTCCGGGACGTTGTCTTTGTCGCGGATTCTTCATCGCAGCCGCCCCCTCCCCCGCCATCTGATGTCTCAGCCCCCCTTGTGAGCATCACTTCTCCTGCGAACGGAAGCTTTGTAACTAAAAGCACTTCTGTGGTGATTCAAGCTCAGGCCAGTGACAATGTCGGAGTGACCAAAGTTGAGTTCTACGTGAATGGCTCTCTGAAATGTACAGACAGCAGCGCTGCTTACTCTTGCAACTGGGCTGTCCCCAAACGGGCCGGTCGAAGTTTTGATTTGCAAGCGAAAGCTTACGATGCAGCTGGAAATAGTCGAAGCTCGGCCATCATTCGAGTGACATCGAAGTAATAAAAACCAAACCAATCAAAGGCCAGAAGCACCTCTCGCTTCTGGCTTTTTTTATTTTTTAGATCAAGCAAAGTCATTTTCCGATGCGTCGAATTCTGTTTGAGAACCCTAATTGTTGACATCACTTTAAGTTCTATAGAATCGTTGAAAGCAAAAACGCAAAAGGAGCTTTCAATGAAAAAAACACTTCTCGTTCTCCTCTCGACAGCTACGGTTATTTTCTTCTCCCCTGCTTTTGCACAATCCGAGTGTGTTCCAACAATGACAACTGACGAAGCCCAGGTCCAGTACACTGTAGGAGTAGAAATGGCTCTCAATGAGCTCAGCCAAGCCTATTCAGCAGCGCTCTCAGAGCACACCCAAACAAATTCAGTTGCTTTTGAAAATTACAAACAAAAAGTGACAGAAATTGACGTTGAATATGAAATCAAATCTCAGCAGATTCTGAAAGATCTCAATCCGAATTGGCGAGAAGCCTTGGATGCAGCTGCTGCCAAACGCAATCAAAGGGTCGATCTAGCTGTCGCTGATTATCTCAATAGCACAAATTCCAATCAGTCTGCTTATCAACAGGTCATAGCAATGGCAAAAGTGAAATATGAAAATCGCCTCCAAAAACTAACTGAAGATTATAATGCAGCCGTTTGTTTTGTTGAGTGATAAGAGCCCCATTCCTTTTACTGTCTGATTACAAATTTATTTAAAAAAATTCATGAGTTCCTAATTTGAAATGCCGCTGTTCCAAGCTTAGTCTCTAGACACAGTGGCATCTTCAGTTGAATCCAACATTCAAGGAAACGAACAAAAGTACAAAACGATCTTTAATTCGGACGTCATTGGCATCATGATCACGGATCTTAACGACCGCATCACGGATGCAAATCCTTTTTTTCTTAAAATGCTGGGTTATACCAGAAAGGATCTTGAGACCGGCAGCCTCACGAGACTAGGACTGACTGCTCCGGAAGATGTCGAAAAAACAAGAAAAATCATTCAACGTCTCATCGAGAAAAAAAGAGTGGGTCCCTATGAGAAGCAGTTTCTGCACAAGAACGGAAATCGCATTGATGTATTGGTCAGCGCGACCGTCCATCAAGATGGGAGCATCATTGCTATCATCATCAATATTTCTGAATTCAAAGAGAATGTAGAAGCTAAGACGCGACAAATGAAGTTCTTATCTGATATCAGTCTGACTCTTGCTGAATCCTTTGATTTAGGACAAATTCTCAAAAACTTCACTCAAAGATCTGCTTCTTTTTTGGCAGATATCTGTTCAATTTCGCTTCTCGATAACGAAGGACTGGAAATTGGTAAAACAGAAATTTCCAGCCGATCCGAAAAAGATCGTTCCATTGTCGACCTGTGGAAGCAAAGAAGAATTTTTGCCGATATGTCGAACGGACCTGGCCAAGTGATGAGAACAGGTCAATCTCGAGTCCTTAAAAATAAATATATTGATCCCATCACTGCATCAGAAGTGGCTTTTGTGCCGATTCAATTGCCCCACCAGGAGTCGATTGGATTCGCTACTTTTTTAGTCAAGAGCGAAGCCAACTCCAATTACTCTCCTTTTGATCTATCTTTAGCCGAAGAGATCTGTCGTCGTTTGGCTGTCGCCATCGAAAATTCACGTCTTTATTTTAAAGCTCAAGAGTCCAGCCAAGCAAAGAGTGATTTTTTAGCGAACATCAGTCATGAAATTCGAACTCCCCTGGGAGCTATCTTGGGATTTGCCGAACTTTTGCTAGAGGATGGCTCTGTCGAAAAAGATCGGAAGAAAACAGCCGAAATCATTCTCAGAAATGGTCAGCATCTTTTAGGCATTGTGAATGAAGTTCTCGATATTTCAAAAATTGAATCCGACAAGGTTCAAATTGAAATCCTTCGATTTCAGCTTCAAAATCT
>JBGGMM010000221.1:0-6272 GCA_041288045.1 Pseudobdellovibrionaceae bacterium
GCACATATGGTCTACACACCAACAACAAATATAGGATTTAAAGTCACCAATGGCCGAGTCCAAGCTTGTTTCAGTTCGATTTGCTTTTTCACTTTCGATCAAAAGCTGACTCACCCATTTGATGTCCGCTTCAGACCGGCCTCCACGAGCTATTCAGCCAATGGATTTTCAATGATCACTCCGATTCTGATGCCGCTGCCGACTTCCATCAACTAACACTGTCTCATTTTGAGAATTTCATTCGAAAATCAGCAAAGGCAAAGTGACCTGCCGCTAGAACCGGTAATTAAAACCAACACCTAAGCTATGGCCTGTGTATTGAAGCCCTGCAGACCAGGCCCAGCTGCGCCCATACATCAGCGACAGACCGTATTCACTATCTAACTCGGGATCCTGTCTCCAGATGTAATCAAAATCAGTGAAAAGCGTTTGCGTCCATTGAAATCGCTTTTGCAAATCCACTCTCAATTTTCCTTTGTGATCCACAAGTAAATGGGAATCAAGCAAAAAGGGAAGGATATACCCCACCCCGATTTCACCGCGGTAGTCATGATCAACAGCAGAAGCTCCCGCAATGAAATTTAAATAATTATCAAACCAGCGCTTATAAAAAAGATCCCCAGATCCATTCCAGTCTTCATCTTTTCGGGATTCACCTCGAAGCTCAATTTCATTCCAGGTTTGCGAAAATTTGTAATGTCCTTCGAAAATATTTGAAAAAATCTGCGCATCTCCGCTTTGATACCAATGATCGTGCAAATGCGGATCGTGTTTTTCGAGGTGCTTCATTTCGGGTCGTGGCTCATAGCTCATATATTTCACCACTCGCGCCATCCCGGTTTTCATATGATAAAGATTATGGCAATGAAGCATCCATTGGCCCGGCTCATTGGCATAAAACTCGATGGTTCTTGAGCCATGTGGTGGAACATCCACTGTGTGCTTCAAAGGTGAAAACTCAGCATTTTGATTCAGCACTCGAAAGAAATGGCCATGCAAATGCATCGGATGATGCATCATCGTGGTGTTTTCAAAAGTGAAGCGCACCACATCGCCTTCATTGATCACAATGGTTCGATCCTCCTGAATGGCCTTGCCGTTGATATGCCAAATATATCTTTCCATATCCCCGCCCAAAACCAATTGCAGTTCAAACACTTTGGCCTTTGCTGGCAGGACTGTCGACTTTTGCGCTTTCAACCCGTTCACAGTGAGAGTGTCAATCACAGACCCTGTCGAAGGCGAAGTCGACTGTGGGTGATTCATTTCACTGTGATGCATTTGTGAATGGTCCATTTTGGTGTGGCCTTCGACTGGTTTCGATTTTTCATCCATCGATTGATTGGCAGCAGGCTCGCCGTGAGATCCATGCGACTCATGGGGCCCTCCTCCATGATTCATCGGAGCATAGAGATCAGGAGCCGGTCGGTCTTTGACCGAAACTTTCTCTCCCATGCCAATCCAGGCAGACGCAAATCCAGTTCCATCTTGAGCTGTTGCGCGCAGTTCATAATTGCGATGCTCAGGAACTGTGAAAAGCACATCATAGGTTTCCGCCATTGCTATCAAAATTTCCTTGGCCTGTACAGGATCAATATCCACCCCGTCAGCGGAAATCACGGTCACTGGAGTCTTTCCCAGAGAGACATAGAAATAACTGGAGGCCGCCGCATTGATGATTCGCAGTCGAATTTTCTCACCCGGATGAGCTTCAAGCAGCTGCGACTCTTTTTTGCCATTGATCAAAAAGGCATCATATCCCACATCAGAGAGATCCATCCCACCCATGCGCTGCCATTCGCCTTGAAAGTAAGTTTTCAATTCACCAGCTTGAGCCGCGCCAAAAATCGAGCGCAGAGTTTTTTTCTTATATTGATAGTAATCGCCGTCCTTTTTCAAATGACGAAGAATCTGATCGGCATTTTCATCGGACCAATCACTGAGCACCACAACCGCTTCGCGGTCGGCTTTAATAATTTCTTTTTTCGGATGAATGACCAAAGCCCCATACACACCCTTCTGCTCTTGCACAGCCGTGTGCGAGTGATACCAGTAAGTCCCATGCTGTCGGATCTTAAAGCGAAAGGTGTGGGACTTCCCCGGAAAAATCGGTGGTGTGTTCACGTAGGCCACGCCGTCTTCTTCGGGCGGAAGCAAAATCCCATGCCAGTGAATGGAAACTTCCTCCTTAGGCAACCGGTTGTACACAGTGATTTCGGCTTCATCCCCTTCAGTGAATTCTAAAGTGGGCGCAGGGATGCTGCCATTGACCATCAAAGCAAAATCCACTTCATTGCCGGTGATATTGACCTTTTTGTTTTCAACCGTCAGTTCGTAACGAATGGTTTTTGCGTTGGCTAGAAGAGAAAATAGAAGCAAAAGAAAAGCGGTCGTCAGTTTTGCAATGAAGAATTTCATAAATCCTCTCTCTGTCCTGCTAAGTCATTGAGAATTGGGCAATCGGGGCGGTGATCTCCATGACAGTTTTTTGAAAGGTGTTTCAATGTTTGCACCATGGATTGAAGTTCGAATATTTTTTGCTCCATTTCATTGATGTGCTGAAGGGCCAAATTTTTCACTTCGCCGCTTGCCCGGTTTTTATTTCGCCAAAGACTCACAAGCTTTTTGATTTCCTTCATGGAAAAACCCAAGGTCCTTGCTCGTTTCACAAAAGAAAGAATGTGCACTTCGGTTTCCGTGTAGGTTCGATAGCCTGATTCGCTTCGACTGGCTTTCGGTATGATTCCGATGGATTCATAGTGGCGGATCAGTTTGGCATTCACACCTGAAACTCGGGCGGCTTCTCCAATATTCATAAGGCGCTTCCTTTCCATTTTTTGAGCAGCAATGCGTTCGCAACCACACTGACACTGCTAAAGGCCATGGCACCGCCGGCAATCACCGGGTTGAGAAGGCCAAAAGCTGCCAGTGGAATGCCGACAATATTATAAATAAAAGCCCAAAAGAGATTCTGTTTGATCTTTCGATAGGTCTTTTTTGAAATATCGATAGCATCGGGAATCAACAGGGGATTTCCTCGCATCAAAGTGATCCCCGCTGTGCGCATGGCCACATCGGTCCCTGTCGCCATGGCAATCCCAACATCCGCAGCAGCCAAGGCCGGCGCGTCGTTGACACCATCCCCGACCATCGCCACACGCTCCCCTTGAGCCTTTAATTTTTGCACAAACTGCGCCTTTTCTTCAGGCAAAACTCGGGCTTGGAATTGGTCAAGTCCAAGGACCTTGGCCACTTGCTTGGCACTGCCTTCGCTATCACCCGTAAGCATCAGGGTTTTCAATTGAAGCGAATTTAATTTTTGAATTGCCGAAGCTGAAGTTGATTTCGGCTGATCTGCATAAGAAATCAGACCCAGAATCTCGCGCTGCGATTCATTCACAATCCAGGACAAGGATTCACCAGCTGCCTGTCTTTCATGGGCCAGATGCTGCCATTCGCTTTTTTCAATTCCCTTTTCCTCGAGCCATTTTTCAGTTCCCACAAAAATGATTTGGCCCTCGATCTTTCCCTTCAGGCCTTGACCTGGGAGAGCCTGGATATCAGTCACAGAGCGAAGCGGAACTTTTTCCTGCTTGGCCTTTTCAAGAGTGGCTTTGGCCAAAGGATGCTCACTCCCGGATTGCAAGGAGGCGAGCCAAGATAACACTTCAGAGTCATTGCCTTTGGCAGTGATGAATTTCGCAACTTTTGGTTTTCCCTCAGTCAAAGTTCCGGTCTTATCAAAAACCACAGCAGTGATCGAATGTGCGGTCTGAAGAGCTTCCGCATCTTTGATTAAAATTCCAGCTCGCGCGGCCACGCCTGTCCCCACCATGATCGCTGTGGGTGTCGCAAGACCGAGAGCACAGGGGCAAGCGATCACTAAAACTGCCACTCCATGAATCACTGCCTGCTCCCAGGAGCCAGTTGAAAAACCCCAAATCAAAATTGTCAGAACAGAAATCACCAGAACCACTGGAATGAAAACAGCGCTCACCCGGTCCACCAATTTTTCGATGGGAGCTTTGGCTGCCTGGGCGTTTTCGACCAATCGGACAATGCGAGCCAGGGTGCTCTCGGAGCTGACTGCCTGAGTTGTCACGGTCAATCGACCATTGCCATTGACGGAGCCTCCAATCACCCAGTCGCCTTGTCCTTTATCCACAGGCAAGCTTTCCCCAGTGATCAAGGATTCATCAACCTGGCTTCGCCCTTCCAAAACAGCACCGTCCACCGGAATTTTTTCTCCGGGTTTCACCACCACCAGATCTCCAACTTGAACTTGTGAAAGTGGAACTTCGGATTCAACACCCTTTCGCTGCACCCGAGCCTTTTCCGGTCGCAGAGCTTGAAGGGAAGAAATGGCTTCAGTGGTCTGCTGCTTGGCTTTGCTTTCCAAATACTTTCCCAAAAGAACGAGAGTGATAATCACAGCTGCGCTCTCGAAGTACAAATGTTGAGAGCCATGCGCACTGGGAGCTAAAAGCCAGAGGTAAAGGCTCAAGCCAAATGCGGCAGTCGTCCCAAGTGCTACCAGAAGATCCATATTTCCAGTGAAATTCTTCACTGCCTTCCAGCTGGTGCCATAAAAGCGTCCCCCTAACCAGAATTGCACAGGCGCCGCCAATACGAATTGCAACCAGGCCGGCAGCTGAAACTCAAACCCAAAGGGGCGCAGCAACATAGGAAGAACCAGTGGAGCAGAAAGCAATCCCGCCAAGAGAACCCGTCTCTTTTGTCTTCTCAACAGCTCCACTTTCCCCAACCCAGCCTCCTCCCCGTGGTGCATGTGATTCATGTGGCTTATAGGCGAAGAATGCTCATGATGGGCGGGCTTTAATTTGTAGCCAATTTTTTCAACCGCTCCTTGAAGGGCCTCTGGAGTCGCGCTGACTGAAGCCAAAGTCACCCGCGCCTTTTCACTGGCCAAATTCACGCGGGCTTCCTTCACTCCAGGAACAGATTTTAATGCCTTTTCAACCCGCGATGCACAAGAAGCACAAGTCATCCCACTGATTTCAAAATCCATCTCATTTCGAGACTGAGCTTCCGAGGGCGGGGAATGTTGATGTGTGTGGTCCATAGTTTTCTCCTCATCAATCAAAGCTTAGAGCTTCCAATCATTGGAAGGTCAAAATATATTTTTCAAACTTCAAAAAATCAAAGATTCCCATGATTGGAAGGTGTCACTTTGGACCAGGAGGATCTAGACTCAATTCCTTTGGTTGGTTCTCCGAGTTGGAAAGTGAAGGAGAACCACCTATGTTCAATATGAAACTAACGGCCCTCATTTTGACCCTCGGCTTTCTGACTTCTTGCAAAGAAAGCGCAAAGGTCGTTCTCTTGGTCGGAGACAGCTGGGCCTCCTTTGTCTGCGCTCACAAAAGCCTCAATCAAGCTTTGCACAAAGCTGGCATTCTGGATGCCGAAGCCAACCAAGAATGCGCAACCACCACAAAGCTCGGAGGCGAAGCTCAAAACTGGCTGGATGAAAAGTTTCACCAGGCTGCCCGCCTTCGCCTCAAAGACAAATCCGTCAAAGCAGTCTACCTCAGTTTGGGAGGCAATGACTTTCTCAGTCACTGGAATCGCAAGATGACTCTTGAAGAGGAACAGATTCTTTTCTCGCAAATCACTGACGACACTGAAGCCGTTCTGAAAGTCTATCGCAAGCAAAGGCCGGATTTGAAAATTTTGATCTCGGCCTATGACTATCCGCGATTCACAGAAAACCACCCTGTCGAAAACTACCGCAAAACCTATGAAAACATGGGAAAGCCCTCACCCTTTGAACTCAACTCGGCCATTTTGCGCTTCTCGGAAAGAATGTCAGAGCTCGCTGACGGCAAAAATGTTTTCTACATTCAACATTACGGATTGATGCACTTTTATGATGGTTATGAAGAGACGAATCTGGCCCCACAGACCACCCTCTCTCCCGATCTGATTTCACCTCCAGAAAATATCAATCAATCCGGAGGAGATCCGCATCTGCCTTCGGATCCCCAATCCCTTTTGCATTTGGGCGGCGGTGAACATGCCGTTGTGGATGCCTTTCACCTCAGTCAAGCCGGCTATGATCGCTTGGCTGAGCATGCGGTTCTTCATTATTTGAAGTCCTGGCTGAAATAAAAAAAATCCCCTGTTTCCAGGGGATTTTCTGCTTTCCGTTTTCCGAATTCAAGTTTGAAAAACGATTCTCTATCTTGAAGTCACACTGACAATCGCTGAGCTTCCGACTTTGCCAGAGGCATCGTAGGCCTTCACTTGCA
>JBGGMM010000222.1:0-38060 GCA_041288045.1 Pseudobdellovibrionaceae bacterium
AAGAAAGTGCTTAAAAAAATTCCAGCCAAAGACATTTGGCAAAGAATTGTCACCAGCGCCTGGATTTGTGCCGATCCGGGACTTCAGTTTCAGGATGCCATTCAGTCCTGGCACACGTGTCCAGAAAGCGGTGAGATCCGCGCCAGCAATCCTTGCAGTGAGTATCTTTTTCTTGATGATTCCGCTTGCAATTTGGCGAGCTTGAATCTTCTTCAGTTTTTGGATGTGGATGGCGGTTTTGATTGGCCCTCTTTCGAGCACACAGCGCAAGTGATGTTTCTTGCGCAAGATATTCTGGTGGATTTTGCCAGTTACCCAACTGCGAAAATTGCAGAAAATAGCCACCGCTTTCGCCCCTTAGGTTTGGGCTTTGCCGGACTTGGGGCCTTGCTCATGCGCTTAGGTCTTCCTTATGATTCAGAGGCGGGCAGGGCTTGGGGTGCAGCGCTGACAGCGGCTTTGCACGGAGTCGCTTTTGAGACCAGCACTCATTTGGCTCAGGAGCTCGGAAGTTTTGAAGCTTTGCAGAAAAATAAAAAAAGCCATCTGAAAGTGATGAAAAAACACCAAAGCGCTCTTCAAAATATTGATTGGACCTTTTTTCCAAAGGTCGTTTCAGATCGTATCGAGGACATTTACAAATCCCTTCTCAGTCGAGGGCAGAAATTTGGATTTCGAAATTCTCAGGCCACAGTGATGGCGCCGACTGGAACGATAGGACTTGTGATGGACTGTGAAACCACTGGAGTTGAACCCGAATTTTCGCTGATGAGATTTAAAAAAATGGTCGGCGGGGGCAAAGTGCAAATTGTCTCGCAATCCATCCGACCAGCTTTGCAGAAATTAAAATACCCCGATGAAAAAATTCAAAGAATCGAAGAGCACATTCAAAAAACCGGCACTATCGAAGATGCTGCTGATTTAAATCCTGAACATCGAGCGATTTTTGATTGTGCGCAAAAAAACGGATTTCAAGGTCAGCGGTATTTGCGACCCGAAGCTCATCTTCTGATGATGGCAGCCATTCAGCCTTTTCTCAGCGGTGGAATTTCAAAAACAGTCAATCTGCCGGCTGAAGCCACCAGCCAGGATATTGGCAAAATCTACTGGCAAGCTTGGGAGCTAGGACTGAAAGCCATTTCCATTTATCGCGATGGCTCTAAAATGAGTCAGCCATTGACCGTGAAAGAGGGTGGGCCCGTGTGCCCGGAATGTGGTGGAACGACAGAAATTTCAGGTGGCTGTTACCGCTGTACGAATTGTGGCTTTACCACAGGCTGCGTGAGTTGAAATTTCAAGTCTCACCCCAGATCTGTGGCACTTTCCTGAGTCGAGAAATATCGTAGCCACGTACTTCTAACTTGGTCACTAGATCCGTGTAAATATCCTCGTCCAAATGCGGCTTGCGAGCGAGAATCCAGACGAAATTTTTAGATCCAGTTCCAACTAAGGCCCAAGTGTAATCCGGGGCCAAATCCAAAATCAGGTAAGAAAATCGAAAAGGCCAAAAAAAGTGCACTCGCCATTCGGCATTGGTGCTGTGATCCAAGATCCAAGCTTTTTGCAGATAGCTTTTCTTTTTTCCCTCAGGATTTCCCTGATAGAAATGAAAATCGATGTCAATGTGCTGATCTTTTTCGTTCCACCGGAAGGACTCGATGGCATTGTTCGCATCCAATTCAAAAGGTGTTGGCAGGTGGGCAATGAGATACCAATCTCCCATGAACTGATCGAGATCGACATAGGTTGCGCGTGGTGAACTTTTTTTAAAAGTTTTTTTGAAACTTTGGGTTTGAGGATTCATAGGCCAGCTCCTTCATCCAAAAAATCAAGGCCATCTCAGCATAGAACTGCTGTTCTCGCTCTCTCAAAAGCGAAGATTTGTAAGGCGACACAAAATTTTGCTGGCGGCTTTGACCTTTCCACTTAAACCCAGCGCGTCCAAAGCCAGGTCCATCTTCTTTCAAAAAGAGACAGAGAACTTGCGGATCCTGAGGAAGATCCAGCGGGGAGGTGACAAAATTGAATTTTTTGTTTTTCAGCCATTGTCGGCAAAATGGAAAAAGTCTTTGCAGAAGAAAAGATCCTGGAATTTCATCACATATGAAAATTTCTGGGCCTTCGCTCAAGACCGCGGTCAAAATCTCTGCTGCATTTTCTCCGTCTCTCAACGGAGTGATGGAACCAATTGCTTTTTCCAGGGACAGAATCCATTTCTGAGCATCCGTCGACTGAGATTTTCGATAAGTCAGTTTGACTTCGACGAAAGGCATGTGAACTCGATAACCCTTTTCAAAAGGGCAGCCTTTTAGGGCTTCTTCCACTCGATCGGCCACATCAGATTCACCAAATCCCAAAGTGTCCCAAGAGCGAGTGATTTCGGGATCCAGAGTCGCCATTTTTTCTCTCATTTGTGGGGCAATCCAATCCTGCCAAATGGCTTCGATTTCCCGAGGTGGGCCAGGAAGAACGAAAATTTCCAGTTGCTGCCAATTCAATTGAAAGCCATTGGCGGTTCCCATTCGATTGGGTAATAGACGGCTTCCCTCAGGAAAATAGCATTGTTGTTTCTGAATCTCTTTCACCGCCATACCTCGAGAGATGAGTCTCTCTTCGATATGCTTCCATGAGCTCTCATCCCAAATGAGTTTTCGCCCCGTCCAGCGGCAAATGACGTCACGGGTAAAATCATCACTGGTCGGACCCAGACCGCCGGTGACGAAGATGAAATTTGAAGTCTCAGCGCAGAACTGCAGAGCTTTGAGAATCAAGCTTTCGTCATCGGGAACCACCAAATGCGATGTGCTCCCCAATCCCAGATCTTTCAGCTTCTGGGAAATCCACTGAGCGTTGCGATTGAGAATCTGACCTGTTGTGAGCTCTGTTCCAATGCTGAGAATGCTGATTTTCATAGCTTTCAGATTAGCCATGATAGACAAACGAATCACCTGATGGCAGACTGCATTGCTGTCGCAAAAGGAGCTTTTACATGTCCCTTCAGGTGGATTTCGCCGAATTTGATCTTTTTAATCCCACGCAGGAACATACGATGATTCGCGAGACCATGCGCTCCTTTGTGCAAAGCGAAGTCGAACCACAAGCTCACGAGCATGACAAAAAAGAAAAATTCAACCTGCCACTTTTTCGTAAATTGGGAGAATTGGGAGTTCTGGGAATCACGGTCCCAGAAGCCTATGGCGGAGCCGGGATGGATGCTTTGACAGCTGTCATCGTGCATGAAGAGTTGTCTTATTCAGATCCCGGTTTTTGTTTGGCCTACCTCGCGCATTCGATGTTGATGGTGAATAACTTTGCCTACAATGCCTCTGAAGAGCAGAAAAAAAGAGTCCTGCCTAAGGTCTGCAGTGGCGAATGGGTGGGTGCCATGGCCATGTCAGAGCCCGCAATTGGCACCGATGTCATGGGAATGCAGACAACAGCTCGGAAAAAAAACGATCAGTACATCCTCAACGGCCGGAAAATGTGGATCACCAACGGGGCGATTGATGACAATAAAACCCCAGCCGATTGCGTCCTCGTCTATGCAAAAACAGGCGAAGACAAAGGTCGTCCCTTGATTTCCACATTCCTGGTAGAAAAAACTTTTCCGGGCTACACTGTTGGCCAGAAAATTTTTGATAAATTGGGGATGCGAGCTTCGAATACTGCGGAACTGGTTTTTGATCACTGCCAGGTGCCGGTCAGCGCCCTGATTGGCAAAGAAGGCGATTCTTTTTTGCACATGATGCGAAATTTAGAAATCGAGCGGCTGACATTGGCAGCCATGGGGCTTGGGATTGCCAAGCGCTCGCTGGAGATCATGAATCGCTATGCTTTGGAAAGGGAAGCTTTTGGAAAGCCTCTTTCTTCATTTGGTCAAATTCAAAAATACATTGCTGAAAGTTATGCCGAATACAAATCGGCCCGAGCCTATGTTTACGACACGGCTCGAAGAATGCGTTTGGATCAAGAAGGCAATCGCCTGGATTCCGACGGAGCTAAACTGGTTGCTACGACAATGTCAAAACGAGTGGCCGATCGAGCCATTCAGGTTTTAGGTGGTTATGGGTACGTCGGTGAGTACACGGTTGAGAGAATGTGGCGAGATGCCAAGCTGCTCGAAATTGGCGGAGGCACATTGGAAGCTCATCAGAAAAATATCACTCGGGATCTAGCCAAAAACTCGGCTGCGATCATGAAGTAAAATGTTTCCCTTTTCCTCTCGTTTTCCCTTGAAGCCCGGAATGATGGTGGATCATCAAGCGGTGCTGGATCATGTTTGGCCGCTTCTCACCGAAGATCGGCGCAAGAAAATTGAGAAAGTCGTGCAAAGCCGCTGCTTTTCCAATGTGGTGGTGCTTGAGAATATTTACGATCGAGGCAATGTCAGTGCTGTGATGAGATCCGCTGAAGCTTTTGGCCTGGCACAAGTGCATTTGATTGAGCTGGGCGAGAAATTCAAAGAAAGCCAGAGAACCACGGCCGGAGCTGACAAATGGGTCGAAGTGAAAAAATGGAAATCCACCAGGGATTGCATCGACGAGTTGAAAAGACAGGGAAAGCAAATTGTCGTCACTCATTTGGATTCCAGTTCAAAGCCAATTGCCGAAATTGATTTTTCTAAGCCTTCTGCGCTGGTCCTTGGAAATGAAAAGGATGGGGTTTCAGCTGAAATGATTGCAGCTGCCGATCACCGAGTGATCATTCCCATGGAAGGCTTTGTTCAATCCTATAATATTTCCGTGGCAGGGGCCCTTTGTTTCTATCAAATGCACCTTTGTCGGCAGCAAATGCTTGGCAAAAACGGCGATTTGACGGACACAGAGCAGGCGATCTTAAAGGCCGTCTACGCCAGTCGAACTTTGGATTCGGCCGAAGACATTTTGGGGAGACACAATGGCTAAAAAGCGTGAAGCTGAACTGAAAAAATTTGCATTGGGACAAAAGAGCGAAGTCCCTCAAACCTATGATCCTTCCGTGCTAGAGGCCTTTCAAAATAAAAATCCAGGTGAAGAAGCGTGGACAAGTTTGATCTGCACAGAATTCACCTCGCTTTGCCCGAAGACAGGACAGCCGGATTTTGCCAAAATTTTTATCAATTACATTGCCGATCAAAAAATGGTCGAAAGCAAATCCTTGAAGCTCTACCTTTTTAGCTTTCGCAATCACGGTGATTTTCATGAAGACTGCATTCAAACGATTTGCAATGATTTGACAAAAATTCTGAAGCCCAAATATTTAGAAGTGATGGGTGAATTCACCCCTCGTGGCGGAATTGCGATTTTCCCATTTGCCAGCCAGGCTTGCAGTGAGCGCAAATTTCAATCTCTCAAAGAGCAGCGGCAGATGAATTATGCTCCGGGAAAATATTCAATGGAACTTTCAAAGCTTTATTGAGTGCAATTCCCGCTGGCTCAGTGAAGTGCTGGCTCCTCGGATGGGCTTGGCGGTGACCTCTTCAATCGGAATTTCAAGCACAAAACTGGTGTGCTCATTTTCCCTGTCATACCAAAGACGGCCGCCATGCTCTTCGATGATGCCTCGGGAAATCGAAAGACCTAAGCCTGTTCCTCGACCCACCTCTTTCGTCGAAAAGAAGGGATCCATCATTTTATCTGCGATATGAGTGGGGATGCCATGCCCGCTGTCTGTGATGCGAACGCAAGCCGTCCCACGGCCCAAAGAAATGGAAAGTTCAATCCAAGGCTTTTGTGAATTGACGATGGCATCAAAGCTATTGTTGAAAAGATTTAAAAGCACTTGCGAGATCTGCGAAGGGCGGCAGCGCAGAGAAAAGGATTCATGCGAACCATTGATTTCAAAGAGAATCCCGAATCGCTTGAATTTCTCGCGGCAGAGCTCCAGAGTCTCATCAACGATCGAGGTGAATTCACATGAGATCATTGGATCATTATCAGCATTGCGTGAAAAAGCTCGAAGACCACGGATGATTTTAGCGATTCTTTCCACTGTGTTTTCAATCTTGCCAATTTCAAGCAGGGCCCAATCTTTTTCAAAATCCGGATTTTGCAGACGAGATTTCAGCTGATTGGCGCGATTGAGAATGATCGTCAGAGGATTGTTGATTTCGTGAGCCACGCCGCTGGCCATTTCGCCCAGCGAGGCCATCTTTGAATTGGCGATGGCTTTGGCTCTTTCCTGCTCAATTTTTTTATTGGCAATGACCTTATCGGTGACATCCCAGTTCAAACCCGTCATACGCACGGGTTCACCGTTTTCATCGCGGGCCACGTAGCCCACTGAGGCCACGTAGCGGACTTCGTTCTGGCGAATGATTCGAAATTGATGGTCAAAGACGCCATGTTCAAATGCTTTACGAATGGCTGTCAGACAGGGCTCCAGATCATCAGGATGGATTCGTTTTTCAAGATCGGCAAAGCTTCCCAGTGATTGTGAAGCATCCATGCCAAGGATCTCAAACATGGTCTTATCCCAAATCAAGCGGTCGGTCTGCACGTACCAATCCCAAACTCCCATGGTCTGTGACTGCAAAGCCAGATTCAAACGCTCTTGAGAAGCTTGCAGCTCTGCCAAAATCGACTTGGTTCTCTTTTCAGAAAAATTTCTCTCCAAAGTCAAGGCTGTGAGATTGGTGAGGATTTCAAAAAATTTATATTCCGGAGGAAGCTCTTCCAGAACTTTCGAGTAATAAAACCCAAAAGCCCCCAAAAGCTCTCCGCGGGAGGAAAGAATGGGCATCGAAAGAATGCCGCGCAATTGATACTGATCAATGATTGTCTGGTAATCGACAGAAGCTGGGTTATTCCGGATGTCTTTCGTCCAAATCATTTTCTTATAATAAGCGGCCTGACTGGCGGTTAATCCTTCAGGCTGAATGGGAATCGAAAAATCGGGATCAAATTTATGAAAATAAATACTGGGATGAGAGGTCGGGGACAGCGTGCCTGTGTCAGGCGAGTAAGTGAAAACAGCGACTCGAACTTCGGGAAATTGATCCTCGATAAAGCTCGTCAAAGTTTGGAGCCAGCGATGAATATTGGTCTCCGCCAAAAGCGTCTGGAGGAGTTCAACTGGAACGGAGCTGCAGTCCGTATGGTGAAAGTATTTTCTCATCAATCCTTTTTCAGCCATAAACTTTTCATCAAGGGCTTCTCCATGGGGAGTTCGAAATCCCATCCTTGGGAGCCTTGGCTTAGTTTCGCATTCCGTAAAATCTTTGAGACTTGAGATTGCAACTCATGAAAGTCCCATTTTTCCAGATTGCAGCTCAGGAGCAATTGTCCTGAGGGCGTTAATACTTCCCAGCAAGCTTTGAGGAGAGCGGGAAGAGCCTGTTCCAAGCGGAAGACTCCGTCTTTGTGACGGCCAAAGGAGGGTGGATCGCAGATAATCAGATCGAACTGCCGGGTCCTCTTTGTAGCGCCTTTTAAAAATAATAAGGCTTCTTGTTGATAGAATTCATACCGTGAAGAAGGCACTTGGTTCAAGTTAAAGTTTTCTCTTCCCCACACTAAAAAGCTTTTGTTGAGGTCCACAGAACAAATTTCACTCGCCTCTCCGAGAGCTGCGCTCAAGGAAAAGCCGCAAGTGTAGGAAAAAAGGTTGAGAACTCGCAGGCCATGGGATCGATGTCGAACTTCCAGTCGATTCTCTCTCTGATCTAAAAAAAGTCCAGGCGATTGTCCTTGGTCCGTGTGAAATTGCAGTTTCATTCCGTTTTCTTCGGCTTGCCAGGAGCTTTTCCAATCCTCTGAATGCCAGATTTTCTTCTCGTTGGGATTTTCACCGCGATTTTGCATATGCCGAAGCAGCCATTTTTTCTGCAGCAGACTGGCGATGAATTCACAGCGCTGCAGGTCCTGAGTTTGCGGTGAACTGTCATGATACCAGTAAAACCAGAGTTGATCTCCGTATTGATCCAATCTTAGCTCAGGCAAATGAATCAGCCGCAAGCACTCTTGGGGAAAGCTTAAAAAATTGTAAAGACGTTGCCTTCGGTCAATTTCAGAAAGCCAGCGCACCAGTATGGGATCCTTTAAAAGACCCAATCTCTCCATAAACCGAGGTTGGGGTGTGATCCAGGGGTTTTCTCCTGGGATTCGCAGCTCGGCCGAATGAAGGCACAGGTGGGGAAAACGAGTTCCCGCATACATTTCGTCCCCCAAGATCGGCAGCCCCAAGGCTTGGGCGTGGATTCGGATCTGGTGGGCCCGGCCTGAGGCAGGGGTGGCCTCCCAGAGTTCGAAAAAGGGAGACCGCTTCAAACGTCGAAATTGGGTGGAGGCAGGTTTGCCCTCGATCGGCTGATGGCATTCCAAATTCATTTCGCTTGAGGCTCGATCGGTGATGAAAGTGTATTTTTTTTCGATCTCACGGCTTTGGAAAAGCTCAGTCAGCTCGGCTGCTTTCTGCGAGGATTTTGCCAAGACCAAGGAGCCTGTGGTGGTTTTGTCCAAGCGATGAGCGATGAAAAGCTTGGAGCCCCATTCTTTTTCATAGATTTCGCAAATTCCCAGCTTGCCATGATCAGCAGCATGGGTGGAAAAGCCCGCCGGCTTATCAATAAAAAGAAGGTCAGAAGATTGCTTAAATTGAAGCTTCATGCGTCATTCCAGATGAACTGTTTTTTCCAAGAAAGATCAAGTAAATTTGCTTTTCAAAAAGGAGATCTGCTTCATGAAAGCCTTGTCATTCAAATTATCGACGGTGTTATCGGCCCTGATGGCCCTTTTTCTTCTTTCAGCTTGCGGAATTCAATCCATTCCTCAATCCAAAAACAATGTGGAAGCCTCATTGGCCGAAGTCAGCAATCAGTACAAACGGCGAGCGGATTTGGTTCCCAACCTCGTCAATGTGGTGAAGGGCTATGCCAAGCACGAAAGTGAGACTTTGACCAATGTGACAGAAGCACGGGCCAAGGCCACTGCGATTACAATTGATCCATCGAAGGTCACTCCTCAGCAATTGCAACAGTTTCAAGCGGCTCAAGGCCAATTGTCACAAGCTTTGGGTCGGCTTTTGGCGGTGTCTGAAAATTACCCCAATTTGAAAGCGGACACTCAGTTTCGCGATTTGCAAGCTCAGCTCGAGGGCACTGAAAATCGAATCACTGTGGCCCGTCAGCGCTACATTGAAGCGATTCGTGAATTCAATAATTTGGTTGCGGTTCCTCCCACCAGTTGGACCAACAGTTTGATTTATCATCATGACAAAATGCCGCAGTGGGATTTGTCGCCTGAAGAAAAAGCGACAGCGGAAAAGCCACCCGAAGTGAAATTCTAAGTGAAGAGCTTTTTCGTTTTTCTTTTTTCGATTTGGATTCTGGTGGGATCTGCCAAGGCGGATCTGCAGATTCCACCTTTGACGGATCCGGTGATTGATCAGGGACAACTGATCAATTCGAAGGATGAAAAGATTCTGCGCAATTTGATTCTTTCTTTTCATGAAAGAGGCAAGGGGCAGATCCAGGTTTTGACCCTGCCAAATTTAGGTGGATTGGAAATCGAGCAGGCTTCGATCAAGATTGTCGATCAGTGGAAATTGGGAGACAAAAAAAGAGATGACGGAGTTTTGATTCTCGTAGCGGCAGAAGAGCGCCGGGTTCGAATCGAAGTCGGCCAAGGGTTGGAAGGAGTTCTTCCGGATATCACGGCGAAACGGATCATTGAAGATGTGATGATTCCGGTTTTTCGCCAGGCCAATCCTTCGCAGGGGATTTTGATTGGGACTTTTCAAGTGATGAAAACCATTGATCCCAGTTTTGAAGAGGTGGGGGCTTCGGCTCCGGCGTTTGCGCCTCAATCCTCGTCGCTGTTTGATCGCTATAAGGGGCTTTTCGTTTTGATTTTTGTGCTTTTTATGATTTTCGGTAATATCTTTCGCCCCCGACGGCGCTCTTTTTGGGGCGGTGGTTTTGGTGGCGGCGGAGGCTGGGGTTCCGGCGGCTTCGGTGGCGGCGGGGGCAGCAGCTGGGGCGGCGGCGGCGGTGGTTTCAGCGGAGGAGGTGCCAGTGGAAGCTGGTAAAAAATGGCCGACCTGGGCTGAAAGCTTCATCAGCGAAGAAGAAGCTCAAAAAGTCAGCGAGGCTGTGACCAAAATTGAAACTAAAACCAGCGGCGAGGTCGTGCCGATGATCGTGCAAAGATCCTCGATGACCGGGCATTTGCCTTATATGATCACCTTGATTTTCTTGGTGGTTCTTTTGGTGTTTGAAGTGCCGCATATGGATTTTTTCGTTGCTTGGAATGCGACTTGGCTTTTGTTTTTGGTTTCTGCTTTGTGTTTGCTTGTTTCTTTTCCCATTTCTCGATTGCATTGGGTGCAAAGACTTTTGATTCCCAAAAAGGACCAATCCTTTGAAGTGGAAGAAAGAGCTCTGCTTGAATTTTATCAATCCGGTATCCCTGGCACTCGCGAGCGGACTGGGGTTTTGATTTTTGTGTCCTTGATGGAGCGAAAGGCCGTTGTTTTGGCCGATGAATCCATCACTAAAAAGCTCCCCCAAGAAACCTGGGCTCAGATTTGCCAGGATATGGTGGAAGGGATTAAAAAGGGCAAAACTGCCGAAGGATTGGTCCAAGCCATCCAAAGAAGCGGGGAGTTATTGGCCCAGCACTTTCCCCATGGCTCAGAAAATGACAATGAGCTCAGCAATCACTTGATTCTCAAAGAATAGATTGGCAAATTGGTCGGTCTAAATCGCGTAGGCACCCGTAGCTCAATTGGATAGAGTATTTGACTTCGGATCAAAGGGTTCCAGGTTCAAGTCCTGGCGGGTGCACCAAATTTCACGCCAGTGAAATTTCCTCTAATTTCCAATCTCCAATTTCCTCCCTCACAAAACCCCAATCTTCGACAAAGGCGTGAAATAGAAATTAGAATTTTCGAAATTAGAAATTAGAAATTAGAAAGAAGCCTTTTGTGTGAGATTGGACCAGCCCAAATCTTCCTAGTAGGCTTTTTCGGCAGCAAAAGCTTTGAGCTTTCCATTTTCGACATTGAAGGAAATTTGGATCGGTTGGCAGCAGACTTCACAGTCTTCGATGTAGGATTGAAAATCACTCACTGATAGATCTAAGAGCATTGAGATTTTTTCCAGGCAATAAGGGCATTTGAATTTCTTTTCGATTTCTTCCATAAGTAGCTTTAAAACAGGGTTCTCTAAAATCTCGGCCTTATTCAATTTCAAACAGACTTGGCAACCAAATGCAATGGGTAATCCGTGGAAGGCTTTCCTATAGCGGATTTCAAGAGTTCGTCGTCTGTCAAAGAAGCGCGCAGTGTTTTTTTCGCTGCTGACTAGATGAAGTGCTTATTTTTATTTTTCAATTCCACTCCACACTCACTAAACAGCTCTACTAAAAATGATTAGGACTTTCTGCCAGGTTTTTGCTCTCGCGACTAAAACTTTTGCGTCTTTGCAAAGCCTGATCATTTTGCAACACTTTTGTCGTCTCCTTCTGAGACGATGGAAGCTCAACTCAACTATATCTGTTTTCCGCTCTCAAAATTCGATTTTCCCTCCTGGGCCTTCGCTTGCACTAGGAGGTTCGGGTAATCAAAACGGAGGTTCTATGCGATTTTTGAAATATGCGATTGGGGTTTTTCTTTGGTGTGGCTGGTTGACAGCTCACGCCGGTCCTCCAGCTGGCTATCAGTGGGTGCAGACTTTTTCTGATGACTTCAATGGCACGGCACTGGATACATCCAAGTGGACCAATGTGAATAACGACAAAGCCAATCGTTATAACACGGCGAACGTTTCTTTCGCGAATGGGTATATGACCATGAGGACGACTAAAAACGCCAGCGGTCTCCTTCAAGGCGCACGGATCGATACTCGTTTCTTAGAAGACAATCGGTCTAAATTTTCTCAGCTCTATGGCTACTTTGAAACTAGAGCCGAAGTGAACAATTCCTATGTGGCCCTTTGGCTGCACCACTATCCCGGCATGTTCCGAGTAGACAAGACGGGACATGACGGCACTGAGATCGACGTCATGGAAACCATGTACTATGGGAGAGAAAGCTTTTCGAACAATCTCCACTATGACAACTACGCGGAACCAGCACACGAACACAGGGGCAGTCCTGAACATTCGGCGCCAGGTCTTCGCACAGGGTTTCACACTTTCGGTTTGGAGTGGGATCCTCAGTACCTGAAATTTTATTACGATGGAAAATTGGTCTGGACTTATCAGGGCGTTGCCATCCCCCTGGTCAAAGAATTTATGATCCTCTCCGTTGAGAATCACAATTGGACTTGCCCAACTACTGGCTGCATGGCTCGATTTGATTACATGAAAGTTTGGCAGAGAACTGATCGTCCTGTTCCGCAAGCGCTGACTTTCGGAAGCATGGGGCAGGTGATTCGTCCCTCTGATGACACTTATGTCCGCGAAGGAACTTACGCTGGGCAAAACTTTGGTCAGCAGACGACTTTGGAAGTCAAAGCCGATGCGGATCCAAACTACCGTCGCAAAGTTTATATGAAATTCAGTTACCCAACTTACGCTTATACGACAGTGAAACAAGCGAAGCTGCGATTGTTTGTTAAATCCGTTAGTACCGATCCCTCTCGAACTGTGCGGGTTTTTGCGACCCTCAATAAAGCTTGGTATGAAACAAGTCTGACAGCAACAGGTCCTGTTTCACCGGATATCTATTTGGGCGCTTTGAACATCACCAGTGCTGGCAAATATTACGAATTGGATCTCACTCGATATGTCAATCAGCTCTTGGCCAGCTCGGCGGCGGATAAAAGGACATTGTCTCTCGCTCTATGGAACGAGGCTGATGGAACCCCAGGATCAGGTGTGGCCTTCACTTCGTCAGAAGACACCGTCAACCGTCCTGAGTTGAATTTGATTTCACCAACTGGTTCAACGACAACTCCGAATCCGACTTATCTGGCGAACATCAATCCATCGGCGGATTCCTCAGTTCGTGATGGCACATACGCCACCACAAACTACGGAACTTCGACTCTCTTGGAGACAAAAGCAGATCCACTTGTCGGCTACAACCGCAAGTCTTACCTGACTTTCAACTTCTCAAGCGTCACGCAAGCCTACTCAGCAGCGAAGCTTCGACTGACACTGGCTTCAGTTGGTGCTGATGCCAGCCGCACGATCAAAGTCTACGCGGTGACTGTGAAAAATTGGTCGGAAACTGGCATCAATTACAACAATGCTCCAGCCAAGTCCACTTTCCTCGGAAACCTTGTGGTCGGAAAAACAGTGGGCTCAGTCTACGAACTGGATGTCACGAATTTCCTCAAGCAAAGTGTGCCTGATAAGATTCTCTCGATTGTAATCGTCAACGAGGGTACAAAGAGTGCCGGAGCAGCAGCCAATTTTGGCTCTCGCCAAGCGGGATCAGGAAAACCGGAACTGAGATTCTTGCCTTAATCGAGATCGATCGGAAAAACAAAGACCTTCATCGATCCCCACTCAGCCTTCATGTGAGTGGGGATTGTCTTTTTGGGGCGCTCGACCGTGCACAATCCGATGAGCCATCTGTTCATAAAACGACAGTGGATCAATCAGCTTGGCAGCACTCTGGGCAATGATCGCAGCGAGCATCAGGACGATGATCACATCATGGGTATCGGTCATCTCAAGCACTAGAATCAAAGAGGTGAAGGGAGTGCGGGTGAGGCCTGTCAGGAAAGCCACCATTCCGGCCAGCACCCAGACTTGGTGATGGAATTCGTGACCGAAGCTGCTGAGCCAGCTGCCAAAGGCAGCTCCTGTGGAAAGGGCCGGGGCGAAAATGCCGCCCACCACTCCGCCCGCATAGGTGAAGAGATTGCCGAAGCCTCGCACCCAGCCCAAGCTGAACGAAGCTGGGTTTTGATTTTCTGACAAGAGATTCACAATCACATCACGGCCCGAGCCAATGGCATTGCGTCCGAAAAAATAAAAAAGAGTGGCCATCAAAAGCCCCAGAACACAAGTGATCGAGTACTTTTGCCAATTTCTCTTTTGCGATCTCCAGTCCAAAAGAGCGATCACAGCTTTGGCAAACAGTGCGCCCAGAACGCCAATCAATGCCGCGGCAAAAATCAGTGGAATGATTTCCTGAGATTTCGGCGCTGCCAATTCAATTTTTCCAAAATAAAGATAATTGCCCAAAATGGCTTGAGCCAGAAGTCCTGCGATGATCACTGCGTGAAAAACATAAGTGCGAATCTGGCTGATGTGGACTTTGGCCAGCTCCTCGATGGCAAAAATAATTCCACCCAAAGGCGTGTTGAAAGCCGAAGCCAGGCCGGCCGCTCCGCCAGCGAGAATCATGGATTGAATATTTGGGACTTTCTCTCGCGGTGCAAGCTTGGGCCAAAGCTTTTGCACTTGATTGAAAATCCCAGCCGAAATCTGCAGCATGGGGCCTTCGCGCCCCGTGATCCCACCACCGGCAATGCACAGACAAGAGCCGACAAATTTCACGGCTATCATCCGAAGGCTTAAAAGGCGGTCCATCAAAGGTGTCGGCTCTCGACTGATCTCCACAGCGGCCAGCAACTGCGGGATTCCACTCCCTGCCGCCAGCGGCGAAATCCACTGAGCCAGCGCAGTCGAAAGCATCATCGAAGAAGGAACCATGAAAAAAGCCCAGAGCGGATGAACCTCGCTCCAGTCAAAGGCGATTTTTTCAGACCAGCCAAAAACCCGCGCATAGACCACCGAAAAAAGTGCAGTGATGGCAGCACTGATCCAATAGGGGAGCATTCGGCGAGTGGAAGATTGAATATTGGAAACAGACGGAGCCAGCGTGGAGGGGAGCTTCAGCAAATTCATGGTGTCCTCAAGAGCCAAAGTTGTATCAGATTTTTCAGAAGGGTCATTTCGGCTCGCATCGAAACGCCGCGTCGTTTGTTTTCGGTCAGAAAACAAAATGAATTCGCTCATCCCTCAAATCTTTGGTAGAGACCGTGAATGCAAATTCGGGCCATCCCTCTTTATTTCGCCTGTTTTCTCGTTATCGCGCTTTTGGCCACAGGCTGCGGCTCTTCGAAGCCCTCAGCTATCTCGTTGGCCCGTGAAGAAAGCCAAAAGCTTTACTCGACCCATGGCAAAGAAATTCAAGTGAGCTTTGAGGCTCTGTACGAAATCAAAGCCACAAGCCTTGAAGAGTTCAGGGCCCAGCCCGATTTGATCACGGAAGAAAAACTGTCCGCAGTCGCTTTCTTTCTGTATGGCCCGCTGGTCAGTCGCTCTTTGGGCTCGCCCCTGGAAGGTGAAAAATTTCAGATTTTCCGCAGTCAAGCCCAAGTCATCGATGGAGCGGTGATGGTTCCCTATCGATACAAGGGAACTTGGCTGGTCACTCAGAAATTTTCAAAGAAAATTCAGAATGCTTTTCCAGTTCCCTACCAAGAGGATTTGCAAAGGACTCCGAAGTGGAAAAAATGCGGGGACTCTCAAGCCGAGCACCAGCATGTGGATTGGCTTTGGTATTTTTGGGATCCCAGTCGGGAAGGCTGTGATCAAGCTCCTTGGGTGGATTTTCAGAATGTGAAATTGGAAATTCAAAGCGAAACCGCTCAGACCGAAAAATCCTACCCTGAGTATTCGCGAATGATCCACCAAAGACCCGGTGGGCGGGTCCTGGCGATGACCTTTGCCTTTGGCTATTTCAATGAGGAATCTGGCAAGGATCCCTTTCAAGACAAAGACGCCGGAATGGTTCAGTTTCGCCAATTTCACAAAGAACTTGAAAAAATTCTCGAGCCAGAGGGATTTGAAATTCTTCCGGTCAAAGCATCCGTGTATGGGCCAGAGGACGGCCAGCGGATCGGAAGCCTTTTTCGAGGCAAGCAAGGCAATGTCAAAGTCGAAATCACAGTCGTCGCAGCAGTGCCTGAGGTTTCGCATTTGCAAATTTTTTCCACTAGTTTTGCTCAGAAAAAAGAAGCTTTCTTTGGTTGGTTTGGTCACTCCATGGTGGGCTCAGGATATGACTTGCAAAATTTCGAGAACCTTTTGCAAGCGCAGCCTCAGAAATACTCGATCAGTCAGGCCTATCAAATTGTTTATTGGAATGGCTGCAACAGCTACTCTTTTTTCACCAAGCCCTTGTTTCGCCTCAAAGGCGGTTCTCGAAATTTAGATATTCTTTCGAATGCATTGCCGTCTTTCTTTAATCTGAATGCCACGCAAGCTTCGATTCTTTTTAAGGCCTTCTGGAACCAGCAAGCGAAAACAAGTTACCAAAGTCTTCTGCAAAAGCTGGAAGGCGCCAATCACTCGGTCGTTGGCGAAAGATCTTTGGTCAATGTCCTGGGCGACGAGGACAATCCTTAAAGTCCGTTCTTTTCTTCCATTTTGGTCGCTTGGCTGTCGAAGCACTAGACACCCTCTAAGCTCTTGCAAGCACAAATTTTTTTGCCATCACTTGGGATCAGAATGAGCTAAAAGCCAAATTCTTGGCAATTTTCAAGCTGTGAAAAGGCACTGGCACGCTTGCATTTAAAAACCACAGGAACTCTGAGGTGTAAAATGCAAAAGATAATGATGGCTTTCATTTTGGTGATTGGTTTTGGCTTGAAGAGCTTTGCGGCTTCGGGAGCCAAAGAAGAGCTGACTTGTGGACTTGTCGTTGATGTGAAAAAAATCGACCAACTCGTGGTTTTAAAGCCCCTCAATAAGGCCGGAGTTCTAGAGAACACTCAAGTGACTCGAATGGTTTTGCCTGATTCTGTCACCCTTGCCCAAACAGTCAAAGGCAACCCACGCATGAAGTATTGCATTCAAATGCCTATTGCTCAGGGTGGTCGCTATAAGACTTGGGCCTCCGTGATGAAAAAAGGCTTGGCTAGCAACTCTCAGCGCCTGGGATCCATCGAATAAGCCCCGGCCGATTGATAAATGGCACAAAAGCCGCGTGTCTTTTCAGAATCTCGTTGAGAGCCTTGGAAAGCACGACTAAGAAGAAATCAAATGAAATTCACCATTGAAACAGTCTCCAAAATGACCGGAATTCCGGCGCCCTCTCTGCGCAATTGGGAGAAGCGCTATGGCTTTCCCAATCCCGATCGCACCAGCGGTGGGCATCGCTATTACACGGTCTTGGATGTTGAATTTCTCAAAAAAGCCACCCATTGGATCGAAGAGGGACAAAGCCTCAATGAAATCGCCAGGCTCTATCGGCAGGAACACTCGATCGTTGCCAGTGACTCATCTTTTTCACCGGTTGATGACGTCACTTACCGGGTTCAATTGATTTACGAAGCACTCTTGAATTTTGATCAAATGGCGACTCTTCAGCACTATGCCACTCTCAGTGCGAAGCTCAGTGTAGAGCAGCTTTTTGATCGGGTCTTTGAAAGCATTTTGAAGCGAGTCGGGCAGGATTGGACCAAGGGAAAAATCACAGTCGCGCAAGAGCACTTTGCCTCAGCTTTTATTCGCTTAAAGCTCTCAACTTTTCTGTCTTTGGATTTTCCGCCTACACAGAGCCCAAGGATTTTAACGACCACATTGACCGATGAGAGACATGAAGGCGGGCTAATGCTGATCGCGGCTCATTTGAAATTTCGCGGTTATCCTGTTTTTTATTTTGGAACCGATCTGCCAGCCGAAGACTTAAAGTCAGTGATTAAAGAAATTCGTCCTGATGTGATCTGTGTTTCCTATAGTGAAGTCGATCGTTTGAAGCGAGATGTGAAAGCCCTGACTCAATTGAAAATTCCGGTTTGTGTTGGCGGCATTGCCGCCTTTGACCCAGAAGTGAAAGTTTCTCATCCCTCTCTTTTTCTTTGTCAGAAGACAACTGGTAGCCAAGCGGCTCAATTTGTCGAAATGATTTGCCAATCTGAACAGCCTGAAAAATTGCCAAGTAACTGAAATGCTTAGCGCTTCAAGTCGCATTTGACCTATTGTGTTATCGAAGGTTCTGTTGTATATCTTCCCCCTCACATTCAATCCCTGGGAGGACTCGTGTCTCATAACGACTTCGAAGCTGACGATATGGAAAACACTTCTTCAACGACACCTATGAACCCTCCAACCAAAGAAAAAGATGAAGATTTCGACGACGAGGATCTCGAAGGCGGCGAAGAAAAATTCGATATGTTCGGCGGTGGACCTGAGCTGGATAAGAATTTCGACAAAATGGTGATCGGCGAAGAAGTCGAAGATGATATCGATTTGGATGAGATCGATAACATTTTGGAACTGAATGAAACTCAGTACCCACGTTTCACTTTGGCGAAGAACAAAGCTCGTTTTCTTCGTATGGTGAGCTGGTACCGGGCCAAAGAAGAGTGGATCGAAGTCGCTCCTTTGTCCGGTGTGACCAAGCTTTTCAAGCAGCAAACCAAAGAGCTTGAAGGCATTCGCTCCAGCAAATTGGATTATGAAATGGAGTTGGAAACAGGGACTTTGACCCCTTCTCAGCGCTCTTATCGAAAAGACGAGCTGAAAATGTGCCGAGTCCAAGAAAAAATGGCTGTGCACTTGATTTCAAAACTTCAGTTGAAAATCAAATCCGGACGACGCTAAAATTGTGAAACAGTGATGTTTCAAATCCAAAGGCGTTGTTTCTACAAGAAAAGCCCAAAGATTTTTGGGCTTTTTTTATTTTCATTCCTGTTCTTGAGTTCGGCTCTCGCCGAGTCTTCTTTTTATCAACTGCACGTGAAGCCAGTGGGGGAGAGATCTTTTGACTCTCAATCTGGAAAAATTCTCCTCACAGGATTTGGCTCGACACTTCTGGCGCAAACTCAAGACCCGAGCATGCGACACCAATGGCAGAACAATCAGACGATGTCAGAAAAAACTGCCGATTATGGAGATCGCTACGGTACCTATCTGGTCGGACCCCTCATTGCAGCTGGGCAGCTCATCTGGGATCAAGATAACGGAATTTCTCACGTTCGGGCCATGGCTTACACAGGACTTGTCACGCAGGTTCTAAAAGAGGGTATCGGTCGCAGACGACCCGACGGCTCCAATCATGTGTCCATGCCCTCAGGCCACACCTCCAATGCCTTCGCAACAGCCACGGCGCTGACTTATTCTTATGGATATAAAATGGGGATGGTGGCTTACCCCATCGCCACTTTTGTCGGCCTCTCTCGCATCAGTGATGACAAACACTGGCTGAGCGACACAGTCGCCGGCGCTTTCATCGGAATCTGGTTGGGAAGGGCAAGTTCCTATTCCACCCAAGAACTGAAATCACAGCTTGAGACTTCGTGGAATTTTGTTCCTGTGATTGAATCGGGGAGGCAAGGGTTCTTGCTTTCAGTTTGGTTTTGATCATGGTGATCGGCAGTTCAAAAAGATTTTAAGCAATGAAAATGCCGCAGCATTTTCTGAACATTGGGATTGTTCCCAAATTCTGCACTCTGATTATCGTCTGCCCATAAGCAGACGATAATCAGAGTGCAGAAAGCCAGCAGCCCTCAAAAGCTTGCCATCGCTGACCTTCGGCACTGCTGTGCTCGATAGCCCCCGGAAGACAAAACCAAAGTCCGTATCAATATGAGACACATGTTCACCCAGTCGATTTGGGGACCTCCTATTATCAATCTCAGATTGAGATAAAAAAATTTTCTGCTTGGCCCTTCATTCTCACATTGAATCGCCGATAGGTACAAAGTGAGTCACTGAAACATGGGTGGTGAGACATCATCTGTGGCCACAGTGAGACGAAAATTTCGGGATGAAATTTAAATTAGAGGAGGTATCAATGCCGCGTACAATGGTCTTCATCGTCTCTGACGATGCAGAAACGGCCGAAAAAGCAAAAACTGCGCTCGCTCCATATGGAGTGACCATCAACACCTACGGACCTGGTCAGTGGAAAGAAGGATTGGAAAATTCTTTCTTCCGCTCGCAATTGGCTGTCGGTCTTCCGTCACTTGTGACTGGAAACAACCCCTTGGAAAATCGCGGAAACGTTCTGCCATTTCCAGGTGTGCCTTCAGGAAATGGTGGTGGCGTTGATTCCAAAGTCTCCACAATGAACGAACTGGAAAGCAAAGCGATTGAAAACGCGATTCTTCAGTTTCGTGGAAATCTAACAGAAGCTGCAAAAGCTCTGGGAATTGGCCGCGCGACACTTTACAGAAAAGTGAAGCAATACCAGATTGATCCCTCTGTCGCTCGTAAAAAACGGGCTGCTTAATCTGTTTTTTGAAAAACAATTTGGACTTTTGGCGGGCTGGACTTTTCCAGCCCGTTTCATCTTGAGACGATAAGATGAGTGGGTGTTCGCTTTCAGGCAAGTGTTCAAAGTTTCGACTTCTGAATCCAATTAATGAAGAGCTTGGCTGGCACCAGATTCGCAGTTCAAAGAGGTACTATGAAAAACGTCGTCTCCTTTCCTGAAAAGCAAATGAAGAAAGCTCGAAAAGAGCAAAAAGCTGCGACTCAACAAGCAGTGCTTTCTCTCTCTTTGGTTTCGCTTCTTCTTGGGGCCCTTCTTCTGAATGAGACTCTTTTAAAAACCAACCGGCCTCATTATTTGATTTCAGATAACACCTCTGCCTCTGATATCCAAAATCTGAACCGGGCCATTGCCAATGCTCAGCCTATGAACCCATTCCGCGATCTGGATTGGGAGAAAAAAATGGCGGACCGCTTGGGATCTGACAGTCTCGAAGATCGAACGCCAGCCAGTCTTGGAAAAAAGGCCTCGACCTTTGATCAGTTGCGCTTTGGTCCTTTGGCTGGAAAATACCGGCTCGTGGATACAACAGCCGCCCAGGCAGTCAAAATTCAGGAAATCAGTTATCAGGATTCAGATGAAGTCACCGATCGCCCTGTTTTTTTGGACCCTGAGCAGTTTCTCAAGACCTATGGCGACCTTTTGGCAGTTGAATTTTCGGTTTTTGATCGCTCTAACCCCAATCAAAACCAAATTCGCGAGTATCGTCTTTTGAATGACTCTAAAAAAGTCGTCGGGACGGCTGCCTTCGTGATGGATGATGAGGGGCGTTTTCTCTCTCTGAAAGTTCGCACAGCGGCCACTCCAGAATAGGCCAGCCCGAGGGCTGGTCCCAACAGTTTTTGTTCAATTCTTTCCTCTGAAATTCCGATAAATCCATGAATGGTTTATCAGGAAACAACTCCAGATCAAAAGTCAGCGAACAGCAAACTTCGCATTCCGCCCAATGCCGATCGATTTTTAGCCGTGCTCTTGGATGGTATCGTCCTGGTCCCCATTATCTGTTTCATTCTTTCCAGCCTTTTGAGAAAATTCGAGTTGGCGAAATATTCCAATCCCTCGTCCACAGAGGTTTTGGTTTTGTTCGGAGTCTGCGTTCTCTTCTTTTGTATCTTGAGTATTTTATTTGAAACTCTTTTCCTGGCGCTTTTAGGCGCCACGCCTGGAAAATATTTTTTTAAAATCCGAGTGGTCTCATTACGCGGGCGCCTGCATTTTTCTCAGGCTCTCTTGCGAACTTTTATCTGGCACATGGAGCTTTTCCTGCTTTTTCCTTACTTGGAAATTTTCAGCGATTCCATGCGACGGCCTCTGCATGATCGGGCTGCTGGAACTATGGCGATTACTTTGAAGTCCCAAGGTGATCAGGGTCCGCAAGGAATGGAAAGCCATTTTGTTCGTCAATTCCTGCTGATCACTTCCATGAGCCTGCTTGCCTGGGTGATTTTTTTTGGTGGCCAGCTTTATCATTGGGCCATTCGCGGTGAATTCAAAAAATCAGAATTGGAAACCAGCGATTTTCTTTGCGCCTCAGTCACCAGTGCAGTGAAATCAGAGGACAATCGGCTGGATAAAGCCTTAGCGCTCTTCTTGGCAGACGAGATCAGCGAAGAGTGCCTGGCTGCCGAAGCCGATTTTGTTCTTTGGGTTCCAGATGAAAGTGAAAAATCCTGGGCCTATCTGGCCAAAGGCATTGTCCACAAATTCGATTCAGATCAGTACGAAGCCTATCTGGACAAAACCTGTCAGACAGAAGAAGAAGGAGAAGCTTGCAAAATCGCTCAGCACGAGGCGAATCCCGGAGAATTTCCTCTGCCGAAGGAAAGCTCGACCGCCTCCATTCTGGAAGTGACCGAAACTTTTGAAAAAGGTCACTACATTGAAGCTGAAAAGCAGTTTCAAGCACTTTCAAAGCTTGAGGGATTTGAAACTTTCTCACAATCAGGAATGGTCAAATCTCTTTGGGCACAAAATAAAATTGAAAGAGCCCGGGGTGCCTACCAAAATGTTGTGGACCATATGCCGAAATCCCAGAATCTTGAATTGTCGGCCTGGATTTGCCATGAAGAATTGGATCGCAGCTGCTCTCAAGAGGCCGTCGAAGCTTGTGAAAATCTCAAAGAAGCGATGCGAGAGAAAAAAGGCCAAATCAAAGAGTCATTCGTTGCTTTGGCTTTGATCCGTGAAAAAGAATGCCGACAAAGCAACCAATTCCGCTATTCACAGTTCACAACTTTGTTTGAAGAGAGAAAAGACCTGTGGAAATTCACTCATGCCATTGCTAAAGATACTTTGGTGGGTCAGGACGAGCGTTCTCGGATTCTGGAGGATTTGGCATTTCGCAAGGAATCTGTCAGGCCCGCATTTATCCGTCGCATGGCTCTTCAGCAGTGGGTTGAAAAGTTCATGAAATCAGAGACAGATTTTTTGAAAATCGCTCAATTTCTCAAAGAGAAAAAAGTCAAAGATCTCAGTTGGGTGAAGGTCTACTCAAAAGCCCTTCAGACATTTGTCAAATCCCGCTCGCAAAAAGCAATTAAAGAAATCATCGATTTGCCAACTGGTGAAATGATTGCGAGCTTCTATTTGCATGTTCCGCAACTGCAGGCCCATTACCTTTTGCAAAACTATGACCGTGCCCAAGTTCTGTTGCAAAGTCTGCAAGCCCCTGGCTCGCGAACTCCGGCTTCACTGGTTGGGGCTGAGGATCTCAGTGTTGAACGCATTCGCCAAGAGCTTGAGAAAAGCCGACGGAGTGCCCAATGATCGTTCCATGGCTCAAAGGGATGATCCATTGGACTCGAGCACCGGTGACCTGGACTTTGCTGGTTCTCAATCTCTTGATTTTTCTTCAAACTCAGGAAGTCAATCGAGCCAGCGTCACTTCTTCTTTTTCCAATGTTGAAACGATGGTTTTCACTGGAAAGCTTTATTTTCAGTTTCAAAATCCAGAGACCAAATCCCTTCCATTGAATAATCAGAACCAGTGGATCATTCTCGGCGGTCAGGCCTTACGCGATCCCCAATTCATTGAAAGAGTTCCGCAATTTCATTTTTTTGGAGACGAAATCGCCATCGATAAATGGAAAAAAGAAATCGTCACTTACCAAAATCAAATGCAAGAAAGAAACATCCATCTGTTTGGCTTGAACAGCCAAAATGCTTCACCACTGTCATGGGTGACTTATCAATTCATGCATGCCAGCTGGATGCATCTCTTTAGCAACATGGTGATGCTGTTGATTTTTGCAGCTGCGCTTGAGCTGAGTGTCGGCAGTTTGAATGTCATCATCCTTTACCTCCTGAGTGGATTTGCCGGTGCCTGGGCTTTTTTGATTCTCAGTCAGGGGTCACTGGCGCCGATGATTGGTGCCAGCGGTTCGCTCAGTGGTCTCATGGCTTTTTACGCTGCTTTCGAAAAAAAGAAGCGAGTCTCTTTTTTCTATTTCGGATTGCCGCTCGCACTGCTATTGGCAAGCCCCCAATTTTTACCTCTTTTTCTCATATTGACCCTGTTGCTAACAGCGCTGTTTTTCACTGGAAGAATTCCACAATCCGCTCTGTTTGGCTGGATCTATCTGCCAACTTTTCTCATCCTGCCACTGAGCTTCCTCCCAGATCTCGTCGGCTACCTCTCAACTCCAAAAGAAATCGGAGCCGGAGTCGCCTACGCCGCCCATATCGGCGGAGCGATCTTCGGGATCACCCTCGGATATGGCTTCCGATATTTCCGCAAGCACCTCTGGTTCCGCTGGCTCACACATCATTGATTTGCAAACATTCTCTCCAGCACAGCGGTGCCGAGGGTAAACCTGAGTGTGTCCGTCCGTGCGAAGGCTTCCAGACGACCATCGTGGTCGTCTGGCAAGTTTAAGAAAAAAACAGTTGAATTTATTTTTTTGGTTCTTGGTTCTGCACTCTGATTATCGTCTGCTTATGGGCAGACGATAATCAGAGTGCTCTTACGAAATCACTCGCCTTCGAGTTCAGCGGGGGCAAAGCCGCGGCGGAGGGTGTTTTCGGTGACGCATCTGGGTTCCATGAATTGCTTGAGGTAATCGGGTCCACCGGTTTTTGAGCCGACGCCGGACATTTTGAATCCGCCGAAGGGATGGCGATCGACCATGGCACCTGTGATGCCGCGATTGATGTAGAGATTGCCGACTTCAAATTCAGCTTTCACTTTGGCGATGTTGGCCGGGCTTCTTGAGAAAAGGCCACCGGTCAGTGCGTATTCAGTGCTGTTGGCGATCTCGAGTGCTTGATCTAAATCTTTGGCTTTGATCACTGCCAACACAGGTCCGAAAATTTCATTTTGTGCTAGTGAGGATTTTGGATCGACCTGAGTGAAAATTGTCGGAGGAATAAAAAATCCGCCGCGAGGGGCTTCACCCTGATAAAGAAGGCGATTGGTCTTTTTTGCTTCTTCGATGGTTTTTAAAATGCGTTGGTAAGCTTCTTCATCCACCACAGGTCCCAAGTAAGCAGACGGATTTTCAGCAGTGGTTTGACAAATGCTTTTTGTCGCTTCCAAAAGACGAGCTTCGAATTTATCAAAAACGTCTTCGAGCACAATCACTCGCGAACAGGCCGAGCATTTCTGTCCTGAAAAACCAAAAGCCGAGTAGACAATTCCGTCCACGGCTTCATCTAAGTCTGCATCGTTATCAATGATGACGGCATTTTTTCCACCCATTTCAATAATGCACCTTTTGACATGCACTTGGCCTGGTTTGTGAGTGGCTGCAGCTTGCAAAATATGCAAGCCCACGGCTTTAGAGCCAGTGAAGGCAATCGTCGTGACGTGCGGATGCTGAACCAAGTATTCGCCCACTTCTTCACCGTAACCGGGAAGGAAATTGACAACTCCGGCAGGAAAACCAGCTTCTTGAACTAAATCCATCAAGCCAGCGGCCACAATCGATGATTGCTCAGCGGGTTTCATGATCACAGTGTTGCCGGTGACGGCAGCTGCCATGGCCTGGCCAGTGAGAATTGCCAGCGGAAAGTTCCAAGGAGCAATGGCCAGCGCCACGCCTCGAGACTGGTATTCGTAAAGCGACAATTCGCCGGGAGCCCGACCGACCTTGAGCGGTTTTGAAAGCTCTCGCATATGTTTGGCGTAGTATCTGCAAAAATCAATGGCTTCGGCCACATCGGCATCGGCTTCGGCCCAAGGCTTTCCCACTTCGAGCACTTGCGTGGCAGTCAGTTGAAAGCGATCTCGAACCATCAGATCAGCGACACGGTCCACAAGTTTCGCTCTCTCTTCAGAAGACGTTTTTTTCCATGTCTTGTAAGCTTGTGAAGCTGCTTGAAAGGCCGACTCAGCTTCTGCTTGTCCCGCCATGCAGACCTGGCCGATCACTTGATCGGTTTGAGAGGGATTGTTGCGGGCCAAAGTTCGCGACGTGGTCACAGACTTGCCGTTGATTACCAGTGGATAAGTCTTGCCGAGGCTTCGCTTGGCTTCATCCAAAGCCGCTTTCATCGCATTTCGATTCTCTTCAAAAGCAAAATCTTTGTAAGCTTCATTGTAAAAAACTTCCGGCTTGGTTTTTAGCTCAGGGCTTGTCATCTGAAGATTTTGCTTGGGATCTTTCAAAAGCACTTCTGAAGTCTGGCCCTCTGCGAATTTTCCGCGCAGCCAAGATTCATTGGAAGTGTTCTCGAGCAAGCGTCGAACCAAATAGGCCATTCCCGGAATCAGGTCGCCCACGGGAGCGTATTCGCGCACTCGGTAACCCATTTCAACCAAAGATTTTTTGATCGGATCGGCCATTCCGTAAAGCATTTGAATTTCAAATCCGTTTTTAGGAACTGCGTATTTTTCGGCAGCAACAAGGGCCGCCGATATCGAGCGCACATTGTGAGAACCAAAAGCAGCCCGGATGAATTTGAAATTCTGCAAAAGATAATCAGCACAATTTTCGTAATTGGCGTCGGATTCCTGTTTGTTGGTGTAAACCGGAATCGGCCATCTTCTCTGCTCGGCTTCGATGGTCTCATAATCCCAATAAGCGCCTTTGACCAAGCGAATGGTGAGGGGAGTTCCCCTTTCCTGGGCGAACTTCACTATGTCTTTGATGTCCGCCAGAGAATCACGAAGATAAGCTTGAATCACGCAGCCAAAGTGTTTGTAAGAGCGAAATTCCGGCTCCAAAAGAAGTTCTTTGAAAACTTCCAAGGTCAGATGCTTCACTGAATATTGTTCCATATCCAGATTGATAAAAATATTTTTATCTTTCCCAGCTTTTAAAACCGGGCGCAAACGCTCTTTGAGTTTGTTTTTGGTTTCATCCCAAGCTTTGTCATTGATCTGCGAATAAAGGGCCGTGAGTTTGACGCTGACATTGACCTTTGGGATTGCACCTTCATGATCCTGATCGATCTGCGGGACTTCTTCCCATTTCTGGCTGTCTTTGGCGAGCCAGTCAATCAGCTCTAAATACTTGGACTGGTATTCGAGAGCTTCTTTTTCCGACAAAGTCGCTTCGCCCAAAATATCAACAGTGAAGCAAATCTTATTTTTTCGCGCTTTTTTCAAAACGGGCAGAGATTCTTCGGGATTCTCGCCAGTAATAAACATTTTCGCCATTTGCGTGACGTTTTTTCGAATCGCTCCAGCCATCAAGGAGGGAGCCAAAGACCCCAAACCCAACCCAACGTTGAAAACAGAGGGGAGGTCTTCGCCGCTTTCCGAGAAATACTCTTTCAAATGTCGAGCGACTTCGTTGCCAGAATTCAAAGCGGGCAGGACGTCGACAAAGCGAAACATTTGAGTTTTAAAATGCTCATTTTTCATCGACCAATCCATGATCGATCCGTACCAAAAGTCTTTGCTGAACAAAGAGACCTTGGAGGCATTTTCCATTCGACGAAAAATTTCCTCACCCTTGACCTTGATTTGGGCCTGCACATCACTCATTGGAATTTCTCCTTACACTCGGGAAACCGAAGTTTTCGCTCTAGTTGCCGGGAAATTCAAGCGAAGAATCGGGCCTGTGTTAAGGGTTTAAAGGCGGAGGGGGAGCTTCTTTTTTCACTGTCCAAGTGTGTGAAATCTGGCCCTCAATTTCGGCTTTGACGCGGTCTCCCGGCTGCAGGGGCCCCACTCCAGCTGGAGTGCCCGTCAAGAGCAGATCGCTCGGACAGACGGGAAAATGCTCTTTCACGTAGTGAACAAGGTTTTCCAGAGAAAAAATCATCTGCGAAGTCCGGCCGTCTTGTTTCAACTCTTCATTCACCCAGAGACGCAGTCTTAAATCTTTGAGTTCCTCCAGTTTCCGAACCATAAAAAAAGCCGAAACTGCACAGGCGTTGGGAAAGGATTTTGCCAAAGTCCAAGGCATTCCGGCCTTTTTGGCTTCTGTTTGCAATCGGCGCTCTGTGAGATCCAGAGCGACTGCCCCTTCGATGATATGCAAATGCGGACTGAATTTCAGTGCCAATTCGACTTCATGGTGAACTTCCTCTACCCAGTGAGGGAGGAGGATTTCGGTTGAATTGACCGAAGCGGAACTTCCAGCCTTGAGAAAAACCAAAGGTTGCTTGGGAACTTCATTGCCCAACTCTTTGGCGTGATCGGCATAATTGCGGCCCACAGCCCAAATATTTCTGATCAGCATGAGATCATCCTTTCAAACAAGACAAGTTCGCGTCGCCTGCAGAACCCACAAGCGGTCGTGAATTTCAAATTCCATTGACTGAGCCGGGAGCCAGGATTGGTAGCGTTCGCTCAAAAGATCTGTATCCGAGTGAATCAAGCGCAGAGCCTCTTCGATCCAGTCCAAATGAGTGACAAAAAATTGAACTCCATTCTGGGTTTCCATCAAATTCAAAAAGCGCTTCACTCGCTTGCTGAAATTTTCGATCGATTCAAAATTATGTCTTTCATCCAACTCACTGAGAATCTGGATTTCCACTCCCAATTTATTCTGAATTTGCAAAAAAGTCTGCTGAGCTCGCAATTTTGGAGAGCTTAAGAGTTTCGAGGGCCGTGGCAGCACGTTGAGATCGATCTCTTCCAGCAATTTTTCGGCTTGTAAAAGTCCACGACTGCTCAGAGGTGGATTGGAGCTTCCCGTGTTTTCTCTTTCGGCATGGCGAAACATAAAGGCTCTCATGTCTTCAGAATAGCTTTAAGAGTTTGCTCGGGCCAGCGAGAAATGCTATTGTTCATTTCGTGAGCAGAGTCCATCGTTTCGTCACCAATGACCTGACCGTTCGAGTCGCCGCAGTCGATGCAACTGCGGTCGTTGCAGAAATGCAAAACATCCAAAATAGTGCACCCCTGGCCACGATCGGTGTGGGCCGAGCCATGGTCGGAGCCCTCTTGATGTCCAGCCAACTCAAAGACGGTCAAGAAGTGGGAATTCTTCTCAAAGGCAATGGGCCCCTGGGGAGTCTCTATGGCCAAGCCAGTTATGAAGGTCATGTCCGCGGTTACTGTCCCCATCCTTCCTATTTTCCACCGCATGAAGAGGACGCTTTGAATCTTCGTAAGGCCATTGGCTTTGGTCATCTCACGGTTTCTAGACAGCAGCCCTATCAACGGCAGCCTTTTTTTGGAACAGTTGAAATGGCATCAGGCGAAGTCGGGGATGATATCGCTCATTATTTGCATCAATCTCATCAGATTCGTTCTTTGGTCTCCTTAGGAGTTCTTTTGGATCCCAAAGGCAAAGTCCGTTCTGCTGGCGGAGTCCTTTTGGAAGTCATGCCGGGAGTGGAAGAGACTGTGGTCGAACGAATTCAAGAAAATGCCGATTCTTACAAAGAAAATGTCTCGCAGGAATTGTCCAAGGGCAAATCACTCATGGATCTGGTTTCTGTCTATTTGAAGGGAATTCCTTTCGGCGAAATTTCGCATGATTTTCCGATTCAGTATTTCTGCCCTTGCACCCAGGAGCGAGTGATCAGTTCTTTGGGGACTTTGGGACTTTCGGATCTGCAAGAAATGATCGAGGCCCAGGAGACCACGGAGGTCACGTGCCAGATGTGTGGGCGAAAATACTCTGTTTCCGTCGAGGAATTGAAAGAGCTTAAAGATCTCCTGCATCGAAATTCGATGCACTAGGCAAAGGAGCTGCCATGACTTTTCACTGGAATGTGAGTCCCGAAATCCTGTCACTCGGACCTTTGGTGATCCGCTGGTACGGATTGATGTTTCTGTTGGGATTTTCGTTGGGCTATTACCTGATGGTCAAAGTCTGCCGTTGGGAAGGGATGCCAATTGAAAAATTGGATTCTCTTCTGGTGCATTTGGTTTTGGGGACAACGATTGGCGCCCGTTTGGGACATTGTCTGTTTTACGATCCCGTTCACTATCTGACTCATCCACTGGAAATTTTAAAGATTTGGGAGGGCGGACTTGCCAGTCATGGTGGTTCTCTTGGCGTGATAATCGCCATTTGGCTCTTTTGTCGCAAGAATCCCGAATTCACTTTGATGTGGGTGTATGATCGAATTGTCATTTTCACAGTGATGACAGGTGGCTTTATCCGCTTGGGAAATCTCTTCAATTCAGAGATTTTAGGAAAGCCCACGGGCAGCGATTGGGGAGTTGTGTTTTCCCGAGTCGATGCTTTTCCCAGGCATCCAGCCCAAGTTTACGAGAGCATTTGTTACTTTTTGATTTTTGCGGTTCTTTTTCAAGTTTATCTGAAGTTCAAAGAAAAGACCCCGCGGGGACTCTTGCTGGGCATGGCTTTCACAGGCGTGTTCATTTGCCGATTTTTCATCGAGTTTTTAAAAGAGAATCAAGAGTCCTTCGAAAATCAGATGACTTTAAATATGGGACAGCTTTTGAGTCTGCCCTTCATTGTTGTTGGGATTATTTTAATCGTGAAATCCGGCAAAACTCCGGCAGAAAGTCCAGCCCCGGCCTCTTCTTTGAGCAAGAAGAAGTCCAAGTCCTAAGCCAGCCTCTTGAAATCCGCTTCAGCAGCTGCTGAAGTGAATACTCGAGTCAGGATGACTCGGGAGCACAAAATGGATTTTTCGCGTCGTCGTTTTCTTTCGGGATCAGCTTGGACAGTGGGCGCATTCGGAGTGATGGCGACTCCTTTGGCGAATGGCTGGATTTCTGACCCTTTCAACCAATCTCTCAACATCACAGCTTATCGGGGACATCTGGCGATTTTGCAGAGTCTCACCACCAGCAACAGTGCTCAGTTCATTGTGCTGACAGAGCGGGACAAGCAGTATGGATATCAAGTTTTCGATTCAGCTGCGATTGAAATTCCAGTGAGAATTCTTCGTCGCGAAGTGAGAAAGCATTCCAAGTGGGGAATTGAAAAGCTGATGGTGGCAAACCTGCTGCCAGCCGGGGAGTATCTCTTACGAGTGATTGATCCGGATTCAGGTCAAGTCGTTGATGAAAGAAACTTTGCGACTTCCAATCCGCTGGCCAGCAAGGGAAAATTCGTCATTGCCAGTTGCATGAAAGATAACAAAGAAGAAGCTCGGGAAATCATGTGGGATCGAGTTGCCGAAACCAATCCGGACATAGTTTTTATGATTGGTGACACTTGCTACGCCGACAATGGCCTCGACAGTGATGATGAAAAAGGCTACTGGGCAAGATACGTTGAGACGAGAAATTTGCTTTCGCATTTTCGGCAAAAGCGTCTGGTTCCCACTTATGCAACTTGGGATGATCATGATTTTGGTGGAAATAATTTTGATTCCACTTTCCGCTTGAAAGACACGACCAAATCTTTGTTTGAAACTTTCTGGCATCCTGAAGTTTTTGAAGGAATGGAAAAAGGCCCTGGCATTTCCAATGTCCTCTCTGCCTTTGGGCAGCGGTTTTTCCTGATGGATTGCCGTTATTTTCGCTCTTCACGGCAAGAATCCACAAACGCCGTTCAGTGGGGGACCCAGCAGGAAGAATTCTTGTTTTCAAGATTGGCGCTCAGCAAGGATCCTGCTTGGCTGATGAACGGAAGTCAGTTTTTCGGTGGCTACTTGAAAAAAGATGCCTTTGAATACTGGCAAGGACAGAACTTGAAAAACATCTGTTCACAATTGGCACAAATTGAAGCGCCTGTCGGATTTGCTTCCGGCGATGTGCATTTTTCTGAGCTGATGAATATTGAAAAATCGCTTCTGGGATATTCCACTTTTGAAATCACCTCTAGCTCCATTCATAGTTCCAGTTTTGTCGGAATGCATTTGCGAGCGCAGAATGACAGACGGATTGATGCCACAAGCGTTCATAATTTTGTCGTTGTGGATGCTGAAAACAAGCCCGAAGAGGGCTGGTCCGTACGTGCCCGTTGCTATGGCAAAAGCTTGAAAAAGCATTTCGATCATGAATTTATTGTGAAACGATAATAAATAAGAGCGACTTGCGTCATTGATTTCAAGGTCCATCCTCACGTTGAGGAACACTTTGATATTCAACATGAAAAAAAACCGCTGCGGTTGATAAAGACTAATGAAAATGTAAGATCGTCTTTAAATTACCTAAATTCACTGGGTACCGAGGGGATTCTTTAAGAATTAAGGAAAAATTTATTTTACACTTTGCCGAATAACTTAATAAATAGTCATTCCTTGCTCAATGAAAAGTTAAGTATTCTAAATGCTTTATTACATCCCAGGAGTACGAATGTCCGACACTTTGCGAGTTCTGATTGTCGAAGATGAAGCTGAAATCCGAGAATTTTTGGTTTCTCAATTTGTAGATGCGCAAGCCGCAGCCCATGGTCTCCCATCTGGTGACCTCATTCTTCAAGCTTTGGAATCTTTCCAGCCAAATGTGGTTTTATTGGATCAAATGATGCCGGGCAAGTCAGGTAAAGACATCATCAAGGAAATTCGCAGCCATGCTCGCTTCAGTGAAACACCTATCATGATGGTGACGGGTTTGGATGGAGAAGCCGAAAAAATCCAAGCGCTTGAAATGGGAGCTGATGACTATGTCACGAAGCCATTTTCAGTGAAAGAATTGATTGCTCGAGCTCATGCCTTGGTCCGAAGAGCGCAATCCACTCACAAAGCCCAACAAAAAAACCTCGTTGTGAAAGACTTGATTGTTGATTTCTCAGCACACCGAGTTCTCTTGAGAAGTCAGGAAATCCCTCTCACTTTGACAGAGTTTAAAATTCTCTGTGAGCTGCTTCGCCAATCGGGTCAGGTTCTGACTCGGGATAAATTGCGCGAAAGAGCTTTGGGAAATCTTAATGTCACAGATCGAACGATCGATGTGCACATGGCCTCTCTGCGAAAGAAACTGGATGATATGGGTGATTCCATTGAAACCGTTCGTGGAGTTGGTTACCGAATGGCCCTTTAAGCGGCCTTTTTCCATAAGCGAATCTTATGAATCCTCTAAGTGCCCTTCTCCGCGCGGACAGGAAGGGAGGAGAATTTTTTTCTCCCCTTCCAGCTAGGCGGGATGGGTGAAGGGTGTGTTTGGCCCTCAAGGTGTCCGCGATTGCGGCTGGAGCCAGGTCATACTTGGAACTGTATCAAAGCAAAGGTCTTGCCAATTTGAGAGGGTTCCAAGTGACACCAGCGGGCTCTGGGCTGACCAATGATTCGACATATAAAAAAAGGAATGAAATCAAAGGTTTAAGCTCTCAAATCCTGCCAACCTTCATTCGTTTTGAATTGAGAAGCTCTTTGTGGGCTTCGGACTCAAGCCTGCTATTTTTTCAAAAGTTAAGTCATTTTGCGTACTTATGGGCAGCTCTTCGGCTGGTCTTAGCTTTGTAATGAGTTCCTGTCATGAAGGTGTTTCGCAAACGTTGGCTGGTTCTTACCATGTCCATCTCATTTTTATTGCTGCTTGAAGCCTGTGCTCCAAAAAATAAGGAGGAGGCAGACTGTGGTTTTGTGCAAAACGCCTATGGTGAGAGAATTTCCTGGAAAGACAGTTCGCCAGTTCCACTTTATGTTCACACCTCTTTTCCGCCGCAAATGCTTCCGGCCCTGCAAGCCGCTATCGATCATTGGCAAAGCGTGATTGGTCGACCGGTTTTTCGAATTGCTCAGACTGGATATCAAAGCTCGGGTCCTCGTCAAGATGGAGTGAATGTCATTTATTGGATGCAGAACTGGGAAGCAGAGAAAGCCACGGAGCAAGCCAGAACCTCGGTTTACTGGGTTGGTGATCAAATTCGCGAGGCCGATGTCCGCCTCAACAATAAGAATTTTAATTTTTATCTCGGGCAGTCCGGATCTTCGAAGGATGTGCACATGGAAAGCCTTTTGGTGCATGAGTTAGGACATGTTCTGGGCCTCAAGCATAAAGATGACAGTCAAAGTGTCATGGGAACTTATCTTTCTGGTGGCACCATTCGAACTGCGATCTCTCCGGCAGACCGAGACAACATCAAATGCGAATACAATTAAGTGAGCTGAGTGAATGCTCGATTTATGTAATTTTTCTATGTAAGGGAATTTAAGTTGAGGTTTCCAATGTTAGGCCTAGACTTTCAGATAGGGCGTTTTGATTACCAATTAAGGAGTTTAAGATGAGAACAGTATTACCGACTGAACAAGTCGTTACGACTCCTTCTAATGGATCTCAAGAGGGACGGGCTTTTTCAAGCCAGGTTTCATACCATGAAATGGATGAAGTCCCTGTTCAAGAAACGGATGTTTTGGAGCAACTGCAAGCAAATATGCGACAGCTGGCGGATCTTCAAGCACGCATGAAGTTCATGATGAAGGAAATTCGTTACCTAATGAAGGTGTAAGCTCTCGATGAGAGCTTCAAACCTTTTTATTCACAAATCCAATTTTCGGAATGAGAAACTGTAGAAAATCGCCATCGCGCTCTTGCCAGATGGCGTTTTGAGCGACTGGGTGATCCAGTTTGAATTCTTCTTTGAATGTTTGATAAGAATTGGTTGAAACTTTTTTGCCTTGGTCTTCCAGCTTGTCGACAAAAGCGCGGGATCCGGCGACCACGACTTTATCATTTTGAATTCGCACTTTGACATTGTCTTTATCAGATTCTGGAACGTAGGCACGGACCACGTACATGTTGTCGGTCTCTGAAAGGGTGGTGCCGCGGTTTTGCACTTTGAAAAAGGGGTCTTTTGCTTTTTCAGTGTAGATCTCGGTGGTCGCCGTATCATTAAAAAAAAAATCGTTCAGCTCGCGGATAAACACATCCTTTTAATTTTTCATGGTGTCAGTCTGAGCTTTTTGCGAGATCCGGTAATTTTCTTTGAACTGTTCATTCTGTCGCTTGAGACTGGCCTGAAAATGCTCTTTGTTATTGGCAAAATGCTCTTGGTAATTTTTGTGCATTTCCTTGGCTTGAGTTTCGTAGATGGCCTTTTGCTTATCGGCCTCATAAGCGAGCGTCTCTTTCAAGCGCAGCAGCTTGCTTTCGTTTTCCTGTTTTGTTGATTTGATCTTGTGTTCGCCGTCTCGAGCGACCAGAGCCAAATGATCTTCGCTTTCACGGTGCAGTTTTTCTTGTTGAGAGTGTCCTTTGAGGACCTCAGCGTTCAGTCGTCGCTGATTTTCCTCGCGCATTTTCAAAAGGCGGTCTTCGTTCGTGAGAACTTGTTTTTGAGTTTCGGTTTTGTATTTCTGTTTGACTGTGTTGAGCTCGGCTTCGCGGCGGGTTCTCTCGCCGGTGACGCGGGAGTCATTTTCGGACTGCATGCGTTTGAGAGTGTCCATTGTCTGCAGGCGCTGCTGATCGATGGATTCCTGACGGCGCTGATTTTCAATTTGCAGGCGCTTGTTGTACTGGTCATTCACTTTTTGTAGTTCAGCTGAATTCTTCTCTTGCACTGTTCGCCGTTTTTCATTTCCCTTTTCATAAATTTCGGTCAGGGATTTTTGCGCTTCTTTTTCGGCCTGAATCATTCTTTCTTGGTATTTTTTCATGGACTCTTGCGAGCCATCCTGAATTTTATTTCTCTGCGTGTTCTCGCGCTCATTCAGAGCCTGCAAGCGCTCTTGCACTTGTTTTTCACTGCTTTTCAGCTGGCTGTCGAGAGCCTTCGAGTTGCCTTCAACATATTTTTTATAAGAAGTGATCTGATTCTGGCCCTGTTCCTTGGCGGTTTCATAACGGCTCTCTTGTTCGGAGCGAGTCGACTCGAGGGCCTTTTTGCCGCTGGATTTGATGTGATTGATAACGGCTTCGTTGCTTTTTTCAGTCTGTTCGCGCTGCTTGCGATAACTGTCGCGCAATTCTTCTAGATCTTGTTGTTGATTGCTGACGAGCTCGCGCCTTTTTTTCTGATGCTCTTTTTGAAGCTCGTTGAGCTCCTCTGTGTTGTCTCGTCTTTTGCTTGTAATTTCAGAGGCCATACTCTTGCAGTGTACCACAAAGAGACGGGGGAGCTCGAGAGTGCGGGCTTTGGAACTGGTCTTTAGGGAGTCTGGATGGCTGGCGATTCGGACGGAGCTGCGGGCGCAGCAGCTGGTGCGGGAGTGAGAGGTTGCTGCTGTGTCGGGGCTTCTGGAGTTTCAGTCGAAGCCAATTCTCTTGGGTTCGGACAAATGGGCAGATCGCTGGTTCTTCCTCGGCACATCCAAGTCGCAGTGTAGACGATGCGTTCACCCTGTTTGGCTGTGTGGTAACCTCGATATTGGTCTGGGTCTAGAGTGCTGATCTCTTCGCGGCTTTCGCTGCCATCCGCATTTGAGATTTGCAAGCGGAAGGCTCGGTATTCAGCGGGAGCTGATTGTGAAAGCAAAAGAAAGAGCGGCAGAAGGGATTTCATCTCCTTCATTTCGGAAATTGAATGGGAAAACTAAAATTCAGTGATGCTGCTCAGTTGAAGCGCGAACAGTGTTCTCAACGATATGGAAGTAGGTTCGAATGAGCATTTCGTAGGCCTCATCGTCGAGGTCTTTTAAGAAAGACATTTTTTCGTAATAGGATTTCTTGGCAATCAGCTCTGTCATCACGTCTTGCACGCGTTTCATTTTGTTGAAATCAAAGAAATCTTTGTCGTCTTTTCCCTGACCCATGACTTTGGCGATGGAGTTGTTATCAAAAAGGATGTGAATTCCCATCGCCGATTGCTTGAGAAGAGCTTCCATGCGTTCGAGGCTTTTTTCTTGGATTTTCTGATCTGTTTTGCTTTGATCGTTTTTCTGATCATTTTCCTGTCCAGACATATCCACCCCTCCATGGTTCGTGATCTTCCCGAAACAGAAATACCCTCAAGTTTATGGTGAGAAAAATTCGAACGACTTGCAAGTTTTAGTAAAGGTTATGACTTGCCCCATCAAGTTCCACTCTTGAGAGATGCTAAGGATGTAAGGCATGTTTAACTAAAGACGTCTGTGGAGGTTGTTATCGCAAAGTCGAAAGTTCCCTCGAAAAAACCAAGAAAGATGCGCGCCAAAGTGAAAGTGAAGCGTCGGCTTCCAAAGATTGTCATCGATCAACAGGCAGGTCTGGTTTTTGAGAGTGAGAAGGAACTGTATGATTACTTTCAGCCGCAAATTGAAACTCTTGAAAAGGAGCATCAGGAGCATCGCAAGCCAGATGATCTGAAAGAGGAGGATGTTCAGGACCTCAGTGATCAACTGGACCTCACTCTCGAAGAGCCAGCTGAAATTTGGTACGACGAGAAAAGCTTTTCAGATTTTCCAATTTTTCATTTTATTCGTCCCTTGGATGAATTGGACGCTTTCCATGTAGCAGTTACTTATGTTTCATCAGACGATGAGCCCACTTTCATCTTTCTGCATTTCGTCACGATGGATCTTCAGTTGGTTCAAAGATACCGACGGGGAGACCTGGTTTACGATCGCGCTTTTGAAGAAGTCGGATTCGGTGCTCTTGAAGGTGATTCTCTTGGGGAGGGCGATCCCATGGCCATTGGGCTTTTTCTCTCTATGCTCAAACTGCGAAGCGAAAACGATGTTTCATTTGAGCAATTTCAGTCCATCGGTCTCGAGTGTCGTGAAGAAACCATCGAAAGCGCCGATGAAATTTGGCGATCCAACGACCTGCATGGCAATACACTTGTGACTTTTATCAAAGAATTTCCCGATCACGAGGTGAAGGACCTGTCTTACGTCGCAGTCACCCAAGAAGATTCCACCAATGGAGTCCACTCTTTGCTCTTCTCATTTCCAAGCACAGACTCCAATCTCCTCGACCGCTACCGCCACGGCGAAAACCTCCAAGCCGATGAGGTGAGTCAAGAATCCAGCCATTAACCTTTCCCAAAAAAGCTTCCCCAAACTCAATCCAAAAACCGCTCCATTTTATTGACACCAAATGCTTGAATGGCAGCCCTTTGATTACAAGACTTGCAAAGAAGTCTCAAATTACTAGATTCATCCGATCCACCAAGAGCTTTCGGATGAATATGATCTATTTCCAGAGCATAAGTAGACCGACAGTTCTCACATTGATTCTTGGCTCTTTGAAACACTTCTCTTTTCACTTGAGCTTTGGATTTCAAATTGATGACGCGACGTTTTCTGAACGCTCGGGATGGATCATACTCCCGAAGCCCTAAATCACAGAGCTTTTCAAATAATTCCCCTAAACTGAGATTGGGATTAGAATGAGCCAAATAGCCTTTCAGAGTTTCTATCTTATCTCTTAATCCTTCATTCGCCTGAAACTTCAGTTCAATTGTTTCTTTTGCAACAACTTGAATGCGATCTGGTTTTTCAATTGGCAGATCTAAAAGACTGGCCGTGATCTTTTCAGCTTCTCTGACTGATCTAGAAGAAATCTGCTCAAAGATCTCAAGCTTTTCATTTTTACTGAGATTTGTCTTTTGAAAGTATTTTTGAGCCAGATTAATATGGCTTAAAGAGATCTCTCCTGATTCAATCTTTTCTTCAATCTCTGGAAGTTCTTTAAGTAATTTCATGGCTTTAATTCTTCGATAAGCTTGATCTTCCGAGTAATTAAATTTTGCCACAGTAAATTCGAATAAGGATTT
>JBGGMM010000223.1:0-2961 GCA_041288045.1 Pseudobdellovibrionaceae bacterium
CCGGATTTTTTAAAAGCCATCGGCTTTGAGGGAAATCTGTCCCCCAGTCGAGCCAACGGTCTTTTTTCAATGCTCAAGCAGATTCGCTATTTCGCGGCTGCATTTGCGATGTTGAAGAATCAAAATCAAGCTTAGATCAGAACTGCAAAATAAGATTCACAGCAATCCCAGGAACGGCGCGAAAGCCTTGATCCTCGGGAAATTCGATATTGGGGCTGATATTGTAGCGAAGGATGTTTCGATACACCAAGTGATGCCACGTCAGTGCCAAGTTGTAACTTTCCAAATGGTAATTGGGCTGATTGTTGGAGCTAAAAAAGAGATTGTAAGAAAAAGACGTTTTTTTGGTCAATGACTGTCCTAAGGACAGGCCGTTGGTGACGTTGTTCAAATGAGTTCTTTCAAAATATTCGCTGTCATTGAAGACAGCCAAAGAAAAAACTTTGGTTAAAATAAAATTCATATTGAAGGCAACGAAAATGCCAGTTCCATCATCTGGATTGGCGAAAAACTCAAGCTTCGGATTGACTTGATAGTCAACCAGGTCAGCAATGCTTTCAAAAGCCAATGAATGGGAAACTTTAATGGGTGCAGTTAAAGCAATTCGCGGTTGAAAAGAAGTTCGAACATTTCCAAGTCTTCTGAAAACTCCGAGTGTGGCTCCTGGATCGCGGACCCGGGCCGTTTTTCTCAACTCTGATTTTTGCAATGCGCTTTTTTCTTTGCTTTCATCGTAAGTCGAAAATTTGACCTGCCAATACTCTTCCACATTGGGAAGCCGCAAATCGGCGTTGATGCTGTTGGAATTGTCCGGCTGGTTTCCTTCTCGCAAAAAGACGGAGCTTTCCATCATGACATTGGATTCATTTTTGCGAGTGGTCAGTTTTCGTCCAGCTAAAAACAGATCCAGGGATTCAGCCACTCCATCAAACCACTCGGAGATGGCAATGTTGCTATTGACAAACCTTTGTTCAATCTCGCTGAGGCGATTGTCCTCTTGGCTCTCTTGCTGTTCTTCGTTCTGCGCAAGAGTTGTTTCGGCAGAGACTCTGATGGCTAAAAAAAGCAAAAGCAGGGCCCACAGGGCTTTGAATCTTTTTATTTTTTTTTGCGCAGTGAGGACTTGCACGGAAAACCTCGTAAGATATTGACTGGATTTTTTTTAGCATTGAAAGTACAGATCCGGCATGCAAAACCTCGCCAAATTCCTTATTTTTGCGCTTTTTCTGACGTCATCAGATCTTTGGGCCTATGTTCCGAAAGAGGGGAATGTCACGGCGGCCGTTGGTCCCTATTTGCACCAAAATGATTTTCAAAGTGCCGGCTCGCGTTTGGAAGTTCCTGTCCTGGGGGGCTTTGCTTTGATCGCGCAAGGGGATGTCAATGATCGCGGCAGTCTGGATCTTGGTTTTTTTTACTTGCAAAAGGATTTTTACCGGGATCAAGGGTCCCAGTTTTTGGCCGAAAAAACAGACATGCTGCTAGTGACAATGGGATATCGATGGTGGCTGTCTGAGAGATTTTCAACAGCTTTTGCCTTTTTTTCTTCTTACACCATGGGAGAGCCAGAAGTGATGTATCGAACTGTCACTCCGGGGGAAAGCTTCGACACTTCGGCCACGGATATCACCGAATACGGGTTGCAGTTTTCTTTGCAAGCAGAGCTTTGGACCCAGGATCAGTTCGCACTGATTTTGGATGGTCGCTATTCTTATTTCCTCACTCTCAAAGAAAATGAGCATGGCAATGATTACGGGGCCTTAATTGCGCTTCGCTATTTGGTTCAAGAGAAGAAGTCTCAAAATGAGAAAACACCCTAAATGTCATCAGACTGTGACCAACTGTCGCTCTTTCTGACAGCTTGAAACCTGTTGCTTTGAATTTGAAGTGTCAAATCCAACTCTTTCAGTTGGCATAAGTCCTGCTCTCTAGTTGATTGGTGTGGGAGGAATTATGAGGTTCATTTTATTTTCGCTGATTTTTCTATCTGCTCAGTTAGGAATGGCGAAAATCAGTTGCAGTTCAGAAGCCGACAAAGTGACGATTGATACAAGAGCCAAAGAAGTCGAAATCATTCGCAATGGTCATTCTAAAAAATTACAGATTTTAGAGCAAAATCATCATGCCTATCGACTATTCGGAGAAAAGACCTATGCTTTGCCCGGAGGCTATGTTCTGGGGTTGAAAAAGAGCGGAAAATCCTCGGCCAATCCACGGCTCACTGTGTTTCATGACGGTGAACCTGTGACCAGCATGCCTGATTGCAAGACCTTTTAAGCCTTGATTGTGGCGTGAACTCGGTGAGTGTCATCGTGATCATCGAGTTCATTTAAAAATTCCACCACATCTTTCATCTGCGAATCATTCAGTTCAGTGATATTCTTGGCCTTGTAGGAAGCTTCGGCAGTTGTCACTGTCCAGCCTCGGGTCGTCAGGGCCTTTCGAATTTCATCCAGACTTGTGAGATCTCCATAAAAAGCGTAGCCGTCTTCGGTTTTTTCGACTTCGTTAGCGCCAACTTCAATGGCCTCTTCTTCAGGATCGAAATTTCCTGGTTTTTGTCCTTCTAAAAGACAGACCCTTTCAAACATCCAGCTGACAGAGCCATCCATATTGCCGTCGTTGGATTTAAAAATGGTCCGGATCTCTGAGGCTGTGCGATTGCGATTGTCAGTCTGGCATTCAACTAAAATCCCGGTGCCATGTGGGCCGTAACCTTCATAAGTCAGCTCCTCAATGATCGCGTCGTCCAAGAGACCTGCGCCCTTTTTGATTGCGCGGTCGATGGTGTCATTGGGGCATTGGTTTTTTTTGGCATGATCAATGGCCAGGCGGAGGCGAGAGTTCATGGCTGGATCCGCACCACCCATTTTGGCAGCCACCTGAATCTCCCGGGCCAGTTTGGTGAAAACCGCTCCCTTTTTTTGAGCATTGGCAACTTTCAGAGGATTTTTCCAACCC
>JBGGMM010000224.1:0-6667 GCA_041288045.1 Pseudobdellovibrionaceae bacterium
CATGACGAACAGGAGTGTCAGTCATAAGCGAGAGCAAGGCTGTGGTCATCGTGATCCCAGCTGAAGGGCCATCTTTTGGAATGGCGCCGGCCGGCAAGTGAACGTGTGTGTCCCACTTTTCAAAATAATCTTCAGGAATTCCAAGTTCTGCATAGTGGGCTCGGGCATAAGCCATGGCCGCATGTGCGGACTCTTTCATGACATCGCCCAATTGTCCTGTGAGGATCAGGCTGCCTTTTCCGCGGTACTTGAGCGCTTCGACGTAAAGCACTTCGCCACCAGCTTGGGTCCAAGCAAGACCAGTCACAACTCCCACTTGAGAGTCATGCAGCTTTTCATCCCGCAAAAAGCGCGGAGGGCCCATCAACTCAGGAACAAGAGTCGGTGTGACTTCGACGAAATTGGCTTCACCCATCACAACTTGTTTAGCGACTTTTCGGCAGATGGAACCGACTTCTCGCTCGAGGTTACGAAGGCCAGCTTCACGTGTATAGTGTGAAATCAAATATTGAATGCCTTCGTCAGTGAACTTGATGTTTTCTGGTTTTAAACCATTGGCTTCAATCTGACGATCAATCAAATGTTTCTTTGTGATGAGAAGCTTGTCATTTTCTGTGTAGCCAGAAATTTGCAAAAGCTCCATTCGATCTCTCAGTGCTGGTGGAATGTTCTCAAGAACGTTTGCAGTTGCAATGAAGAGAACATTCGAAAGATCAAAATCCACATTTAAATAGTTATCGCGGAAAGTGGCATTTTGTTCGGGATCCAGAACCTCGAGCATTGCAGCTGATGGGTCGCCTCTAAAATCACTTCCAAGCTTATCGATTTCATCCAAAACGATCACTGGATTGCTCGTTTTCACTTGGCGAAGAGCCTGAACCACTTTTCCTGGCATGGCACCGACATAAGTTCGACGGTGACCACGGATTTCTGCTTCGTCTTTTACGCCACCCAAGGCAATTCGGAAATACTCTCGACCCATCGATCGAGCAATAGATTTTCCAAGAGATGTTTTACCAACTCCGGGAGGTCCACAGAAACAAAGAATTGGACCTTTCATGTCCTTTTTCAGCTTTCGAACGGCGAGGAATTCAAGCACGCGGTCCTTTGCTTTTTGCAAATCATAATGGTCTTCATCCAAAATTTCTTTGGCTCTTTGAAGATCAATCGCGTCCTCAGTCTTTTTGCTCCAAGGAAGGTCAATCATCCAATCCAGATATGTACGAACCATTGAGGCCTCGGAAGCGTCTGGATGCATTCGCTCCAAACGATTGAGCTGTTTCAGAGCTTCTGTCTCGACAACAGGAGGCATTCCTGAATTGTGGATTTTTTCTCTGAGCTCTTCCATCTCTTCTGATTTTGAATCATTTTCGCCAAGTTCATTCTTTATAGCGCGCATTTGCTCACGTAAAAAATATTCGCGCTGTGACTTAGACATTTCATCTTTTGCTTGCGAGCGAATTTTCTGCTGCATCGAAAGCACTTCGAGCTCTGCTGCCAAAATTTCATTCACAAGACGCAAGCGCTCTTTATGATCAACAGTCTCAAGCACCTTTTGCGCATCGGGAACTTTGATTCCCAAGTTGCTGGCGATCAGATCTGCCAATTTTCCTGGATCAGTGACATCATCCAAAACCAACAAAATGTCGGGGGAAAGGACGCGACCCAAGGCAATGATTTTTTCAATGTGCTCTTTTGCTGTGCGAATCAGGGCCTCAAACTCAACTCCAGGAGTTGCGTTCACTGGCTCTTCCAGCCTTTCGACAGCAACTTCGAAAGAAGGGGCTGTTTTTGAAAAAGACTTGATTCGGCCTTTGGCTTCACCCTGAATCAGAATTTTTACGCGACCATCGGAAAGCTTTCGCATTCTCATGATCTTCGCAATCGTTCCAACTTGGTAAATAGATTCCGGAGTTGGATTTTCTTCTGTGATTTCTTTTTGAGAAGCCAAAAAGATCAGGCGATTTTTGGAAAGTGCATCTTCGACAGAGCGGATCGAGGCTTCCCGACCTACAAACAAAGGTAGGATCATGTAGGGAAAAACTACGATATCTCTTACGGGAAGCATTGGCAATGTCGCTGGTAAATCTGATACTTTGTCGTCGAAACTCATATTGCTCCTCCGCCAATCGCGCGGTGATAGGGTTGCCTCGTATGAATTTTTTCGGCGGGACTTTCAAAAGGCTTTAAGGAAAAAGCGAATTGCAAGGTCTGGAAAAAGTACTGGGATTGCAAGGATTTCCAGGAGCTTTGGTCTGGTTGAGAGAATAGTGTCGAAGCGCAGAGAAGGGGACTATTTCTTTTCTTGGTCGAGGGCCTTTTCGGCCTTGAGAGCCCGCGCCTCTTCGTCAAGATCTATAAAATCGTCCTCTAAAAATCCTATAATGAAGTTGAGCTCTGCTTGGGCCGTCTTATCAAAAAGAGGAGCGCTTGAATATCGGCACTTTGGTGAAGAGCAAAGGGCTGTCAATTCCAAAGTCTTGGTATTGAATCGGGCCTTCAGCGGCTCAGCAGAGGGACCGCAGTCTTCGGACTTCTGTACCTGAAAAACCTTTAGCACCTTTGATTTTAATTTCCATTGAGAGATGTTCTTGACCTGGTCTTCTTTCAGTTGAAAGCGAAGTTTGATTTGAGAGCCTGAGGGCAGTCCGGCTTTAAGGGCATCTTTATCACCATAGAAATGAAGGTGGTAGATTTCTGCATCGATTGCCACCATCGGGTCCATTGAACAGGCCTCGTATTTTTTAACTGCTTTTTGGCTTTTAACTTCTTTTTCAAGCTCAGGACGACTGCTGACCTTGAATTGGCCAGAAATGGGTTTTTTAAAATCAGCCTCTATAAAAAAGCGATTTTGATAATTAAAACGAATCGCTTTCTGAGGCTCATTGGCCGGAGACTCTGTCTGAGCTAAACAAAAAATATCTATTAAAAGAATGAAAATGATAAGCGAAGGATGTTTCATCTGTCCTCTAAGCTATCAGAAAACAGAGCTGACATCCATGTCAGCGGACCTCTCTCCATGAGAAAAAATCCGAAGGTCGAGAGGAGATGACTCCCTACGACCCAGTTATGAATTATTGTAGAAAATGGCGTGGATCCTCTTGCTCTTCCTTACAAGCCACACAGAGAGTAGCGAAAGGACTGGCCTTCAGTCGGCCTACGCCGATTGTTTCAGTACAGACTTCGCACTGACCATAGGTCCCGTCTTCCAATTTACCTAAAGCGCGATCGATTTGAAAAAGAACCATTCGATCGCGTTCATGCAAATGAATCGAAAGATTTGTCGACAAATCATGAGAAGCCGCTTCGGCCTCATCAGAAATATGAACACGCTCGAGAGCCTGTTCATATTTGAACTCACTTGATTTGTTCAGAATGGAGCTCTTTTGATCAAGCAGAAAATTTTTGAAGAACATAAGATCGGTCGCGTTCATCTATTTCCCCCTTTGATGATCTTTGACCGTTCACGAATTGAGCTGTTTATGAAATGCTTCGAAGAGAGTTTCAACAAAAAATTTTTGGCTGCTGAAACATTCTACAAAATTCCCGACGCCAGGTGAGAGAGTTTTCCACAGAGAAAAATCAAATTTTTCAAATCACCGAGCAAATCTTTTTTGAAAGGCCTCTCGAATTTCTGCACCTTCAATACTCAGCCGAGTGTAGGGAAGCGCCAAGAGGCGCTCGGCTTCAATGAGTTCTTGAGTTTCTTCACAAAATCCAAACTGACCATTTTGGATTCGAGCTAAGGCAAATTCAATTTCGATCAGTTGATGTCGGATTCTCTCTTGGGCAACGAGAAATCCATGTTCCGCAAGCTGGGCAACGGTTTGATCGATTTCGTCCCCAGAGCTTTTGTCATTTTCTGCAAACTCACTTCGCAAATGACGGGACCGATTCAAGAGATCTTGTTTCATTAAGAGCAATTTTTGACGACATTGCTGAATAAATTCTGACGACAATCCTTCGAACATCTTCCCCTCCTAGGTCTTTGGGGGGTTTGACTTCCTATGCCGAAGAAAGGGTTAAGAATCGACGGATAATTTATTTTTATATCTTAAATTAGTGGGCCCCGCCCCAATTTAAGGTGTTTTCATCTTCTGTAATGGCTGAACTTGGCCTGATGAGTCCAGAGTGAGAGCCACAAGGGGTCGCATGATTTCTCGCTCTGGAGTCATGGACAGCGGGCCCACAGCGCCTGGAAAGCCCTTCACATTGGCCAAAGCACGGGAGAGAGACTCTCGTCCGGTATTTCCCTGAGAGATCAACTGACGGAGCAAGAGAGCCGCATCATACCCCTGCACTTCGAATATTCCTGGGTCTTCATTGAAGATCGTTTTGTAGTCCTTCACGAAGGAAGAATTTATAAATCGTGGCTCGGTTCCCACAAAGCTATCAACAAAAAGCAAATTGTTGGCGAAATGCCCGGCGCGCTTTGCAACACCTGGAGCATTCCATAGATTTGTACCCAAAAGCTTAACGCCTTTGACTCCATTGAAAGAAAGCATTGCCGAAATCTGTCCCATCGCTTTCACACTATCTGGAATGAAAATTCCATCAAAATCCACGTTTGGCGGCAGAAGATCTTCTGGTGGAGTGACCCGCGCCGATTTTCTGGGTTGAGCAGCGGTCCACTCTTTCAAGCGCAAATTGTATTCTTCCATTCTGTTTTCGATGTAGTAAGTTCCTACTAAGCGTTGGATGGGATAACGAAAATCAGTTTCTTTGTTCGAATAAGATTGGGCGCCAACAATGCTTCCACCGCGGGCCAAGACCTCGTCCCAAAAAATATTTGCGAACTCGACACCATAAAGATCATTCGGGAAAAGAATGGCGAATTTTTTCATTCCCATGTCTTCCATGGCAGTTTTCACCAGGTAACGAACTTGCATTTCACTGGTTAGAGAATTTCGAAAAACACTGTCACCAGCCTCTGTGATTCCGGCCTTTTGTGAAAGGGCAATGGAGGGAACCCCAAGCTCTCCGGTCTTTGCTGCAACTGCAGGAGCTGTTTTAGATAGCACGCTTCCGATAACTGCAATGACATTGTCTTCTTTCACTAAGCGCTCGACTCCGCGCCGAGCATTGTCGGGATTGCCTTCAGAGTCGATGACGGCCAGCTTGAAAGATGAAGGATAATTATTATAAAGCCCAAGTCCCATCTGGATTCCACGCAAGGTCTTTTGTGAGATCGCCGTGTATTTTCCAGTCATTGGCAAAACGACGCCAATCGTTCGAGGCTCAACTCGGCGAATGGCCTCAAGCTGATTCAAATACTCTTGAGCTCTTGATCCAGCTTCAGATTGAGGAGCAACATTGATGGCTTTCGAGAAATTTCTTCGAGCTTCGTCTTGGTCGCGATTTTCAAGAGCGAGCTCTCCCAAGCGATAAAAAGCGGCAGCTCGAAGAGCGCCCAAGTTTTCGTTCGCCGAAACCTTTTCAAGCTCTGCATAGGAAAGTTTATTTTCAATAATTTCATTGGCCTTCAGTCGATAACTTTCGGCTTCTTTGCTCAAGGCGGGAGTGCTTTGGATTTCAGCTGCAACCGTGAGCGCCCCAACGACATCACCAATGGATTCGTGAGATTTGTAATTGTAACTGAAAATTTCTGAAGTCAAAGCCTCGGTCCAAGTTCTCGTTTTCAGAAGTTGAGACGAAAGATCAATCGTTTCATGAAAGCGACCGCCACGAAAAAGGCTGCGGGTGGCCCAAACAAAAGCCTCAGGTTCACGAGGCTTTCCTGCCCAGCCTGCTGCCGCGGCTATATAATAATCATAAGCTTTATTGTAATCTTTGGCGTCAAAGAGCTTGCGAGCTGAATTGAAGATCTTTTCAGGACTGGATTTCGGCACATCGTAACGGGGCGGAGGCTCAGGACGAGGCTGAATCACGCGTGATTGAGATTGCGGAGTTCCCTTTGAACCACTTGAGCAGGAAAGAACACCAAAAGCGACTGCAGCTGCGAGACAAACTTGAGAATACTTCATCATTTCCGACCTCGTAAAATTTGTGCCATTTTATCTTTGAACTCTTTCACCTGTGGCGTTTCAGCAGCCGACTTTGCCAGCTCTTGAACCAGCTCTTTTTGTTTCGAACTCAGGTGAGAAGGGGTGTCGACCATGACTCGAATCCTCATGTCGCCAGCGCCAAACCCTCCGGATTTAGGAAAGCCTTTTCCTTTCAAACGAAAAGTCTGCCCAGTATGAGTTCCGGCAGGGATTTTTAAAGCGACACGACCGGTGAGAGTTGGAACTTCAATTTCTCCACCCAGAATTGCGTCCGTGAAACCGACAGGAACATCTAACAGCACATCATCGTCTTCACGCTTGAAGAGAGGATGATCCTGCACGTTGATGATGACATACAAATCTCCGGAAGGGCCTGACTGTGGGGCCCCATCGCCTTCGCCAGAGAGTTTTAGCCGCTGGCCCTGTTTGACTCCAGCTGGAACTTTGACAGCGAGACGAGCTGTTTCTTCTCTGTTGTTTCTTTGACGGATGAAAGAAATTGTTTTCTCGGTTCCAAGTGCAGAATCTTCGAAAGAAATATTCAGAGTGTAACGAAGATCAGCGCCGCGGTGTTGACGCCGGGTCTGACGAAATCCGCCCGTTCGTCCACCAAAAACATCACCGAACATATCGCCAAAAATATCCTGAAAATCGTCCGAAGA
>JBGGMM010000225.1:0-5112 GCA_041288045.1 Pseudobdellovibrionaceae bacterium
AACAAAACGCCCGAACCTTCAAAAGACCCAGGCGTTTCAGATTTTTTAGCTGCACATAGAAGTGATTTAATGGCCGTAAAGATAGGAAAAAAATTTCATTGCTCGAATCGACCTCGCTATAAAACAAGGGATCTTGTAAACTTCTGACGCATTGGAGATTTGACATGAAAAATATTTTGGCTACTTTTCTTATGTTCGCTGTTATGGGGCTTTCAGTTGATGCAAATGCTGGCGAAACAGTGAGGTTTAAACAGCCTTGCGCCCTCCCGGTTTCTATGGAGATCTTGGCGGGAAAAGCGTACGCATTCGATCTAATGTCATGCTTGCAACGACCTGAAGGGTACAGCTGGAATTTTTTTGAAAATCAAGTTGTGCTCAGCTGGATGAGTTTAACTTCTGAAGGTATTCTCACTATAGAGCCAGGCAGTCAGGATAGGGGAAGAACCTCTATTATGTTGGTTACGACCCACGGCGGGTCCGATTTTTATTTTTTCCCTGTGGAAATCGAAGTCAAATAGTTGAGCGATCTTCTCAATTAAATAAATGACTCAAAAAAGAAGCCAAACTGTTTCTAGTCCAGCACCCTATTTCTTCAAAAAAAATAAAACAGCTGCCATACAGAGAAAGGGTTGACTGGTTCGAAAACTGAATTGCTTCTAAAATTTGTATCAAACTGAAACAGATCCAATGTCATGGCATCACAGAACATAGCCTCAACAGCTGTCTATTAGATCAGCAAGGAATTCTTAACCTCGAACACTAAATCCAACAACTTGAGAGCGGCTCGCTTCTTGTAATGAGGTGAGCTTGGGGAAATTAGGGGAAATTCAAACAATTTGGGGGGAAGTGTGTTTAACCAGTCAGCAATGGCGAACTGCCATTATTTAGCAACTAAAAAGAAATGGGCGATGATCTGGAGTCTTGTGACTCTGCTCGGATCATCTGCTTTTGCGATCACTGTCGATAATTCGCAGACAGTCAGCGTGGCTGCGCTTGGGGCCTGGTCGGCGAGCACCTTTTCGCCGGGCTATATGGGTTCCAATTATCTTCACGATGGAAATACAGGTAAAGGGACGAAAACTTTTGAATTCAAAGTTCCGATCACTGTGAATGGAAATTACGAAGTCAGTCTGTCTGTGCTGATGGACGCAAACCGAGCGAGCAACGTCCCTGTGACTGTGATCGATTTTCTCGGGGAGCACAAAGCGTTTATCAACCAGTCTTCTTTGACTCCACGAAAAGAATCCATTTCGCTTGGAATTTACACTTTCAGAGCGGGCGTTCCTGCCCGCATTTTGATTCAGAACGCTGGCACCGATGGCTATGTGGTCGTCGATTCGGTTTCGGTTGAAAGCAATGCCAAAGGGGTGGCTGCCAGAATGAAGTGTTCAAGTGCCACGGACAACTCCAGCTCACTCAACATTCTTTCTGGAAGTTGGCCTCTCAGCACTTACAATCCTGTTCACTGCGGCAGCAATTACGCTCACGACAACAATACAAACAAGGGCGCTTCTGTCTTCAAGTTCAATTATCCAATTACAAGCACGGGCACCTATGACGCTTACTTAAGCGTTGTCAGCGGAGCCAATCGCGCTGGCGGGATTCCTGTGACGATTCAAGGCAGCAGCTCGGGAACTAAAACAATGACTGTCAATCAATTTGCCTCTGAAGAGGGCCAGCACTGGTTGCCACTGGGCGCGTACAACTATTCTGCAGGTGCCAAAGCAACGATCTCTGTCAGCAACAAAGACACTGAGGGATACGTGACTGCTGACGCTATCCGATTGGTGAAAAGGTCGCCAGGTACTCCCTACAATTTAGACGGGAGTTTGGGAAGTTACAGACTCGCTTGGTCCGATGAATTCAACGGGACTTCTTTAGACACTGGCAAATGGGTCCATCGAACAGATACCAAAGGCTTGAGCACCCAGCTCCCAGCCAACGTTTCTGTTTCAAACGGCGCTTTGCACTTGGCTGTGAAAAAGCAAACCGTGGGAAGCATGCAGTACACGGGTGCTGGTGTCATCAGCAAAGCTCGCTTTAAATACGGTTACTATGAGGCCCGTTTCAAAATCCCGGCAGGCGCTGGATGGCACACATCCTTTTGGACACATAAGCACGATGGCTCGGGTACGACAGCAATAGCTGGGGCGGTCCAGGAAATCGATATTTGCGAAAATGATTCGAATGACAAGAACTCTTACATTGGCGGCGTTTGGGCCTGGGCAGATAGAAACCAGCACCCTCAGGGGCACGAGAGAATTTCAACTTCAAACCTAGCTTCTGAATACAACATCTGGGGAGCTGAATTCACGCCAACGCAAGTGCGATACTACTTCAATGGCGAATTGACCCACGTCCGTGATATGACAGTGGTCACTCAAGGCGATGCCAATATTTGGCTCACCTCCATCGGCTACATCGGACCCATTGATAATGCGCGATTGCCTTCGACAGCGGATTACGATTACGTCCGGTTCTTTACGAAGGTTCCTTAAACTTGGGATTGCTAAAGCGGCTCTGCCAATCAAGGTAGAGCCGCTTTTTTTTGGGTACCAGGTCCTGTTTCTAGATGCCACGCGAAAATTGGTTCTCTTCTGGCTCTCTGCTGATAGATTCAAAAAATGATCATGCCTGAAAACAAGAGTTCCGCAGTCCTTAAAGACTTCTTGAAGGTCTTCCTAGTTCCCGTTCTCATCAACAAAATGTTCATGCTGTATTTTGGACTCAACTATGCCGATCAACCTGGTGAAGGCTATGGGTATGGTTTAGTTGCAACCATTCTATTTCTGATTTTCACTGTCGGTCGCTTTGTTTGGAAATATAGAAATATTGAGGATCCCTAATGGACTGGACAAATTTGATCATCGAAGGGATTGGTTGGATATCGACGGCGACTTTTTTAATTTCTATCGTATTGCCTCATCGAGTTCGTCTGCATCAATGGGGAATGTTCACTTCGATCACTACTGGATTTTACGCCTACGTTCATGGGGCCACGGCGATTTGGGTGAAATGGATCATCGCTTTTTTCTTTCATCTCTACATGTGGCGAAAATTGAAGATGCAGCCCAGTGAGAACTTGCACCATTCTGAGAAAAATCAACGCTAATCCTGCGTGAACAAACCCTTCTTACTGGCACTTATCTGCGCAGTATCCACCGTTATAAGATTTCATACAAGTATCGACGATCAGTTTAAAACCCTGAACAGCTTCGCTACAGTTTCCATTTCCACCATTTGAGTTTCCACCACAAGTGACTCGAGTGCTCACGTTTGGTTGAATAATTGCTGATTCACCGCCATTGAGATTCAAATCAGCGGCAAAGGTTTGAACTGAAAAAAGAATGAACAAAGCAAATAGTTTTTTCACAGAGAGCTCCTCGAAATAAAAGGTGGTTTCAATTGGACACTGGCGCCTCAACCAGCAAGGCATATGCCACGACCCAGCGGCCCCCAAGTTTCGTGGCTTTCCCTGTTGGCTTTGAGTAAAATTTCCGAATGAGTGAAGTGATTCAACATGTTTCCGATACTTCTTTTTGGGTGGCGTTCTACCGGGCTCTCGAGTCGGATCGACCGGATGCCATTTTTCAAGATCCCTATGCTCGTCTTTTAGTTGGGGACTCAGCTGGTGACATCAAAAGTCTTCGATCAGATGTCACCAAGTGGACCCAATGGACCGTGGTGATGCGCACCTACATCATTGATCAGATGATCTCGGATTTGATTTCAAAAGGTGTAACGACATTTTTAAATATCGGCGCCGGGCTTGATAGTCGTCCTTATCGAATGAATCTTCCAGCCGATGTGCAGTGGATTGAAGTGGATTTTCCCCACGTGATTGAGCATAAGAAAAATCGTCTGCAAAATGAAACTCCAAAATGCCAATTGAAACGAGTCAGTCTGGATTTGTCGGATCGGCCGGCAAGACAGGCTTTGTTTGCTGAGCTTGGCAAGGACTCTCCGACAATCGCCGTATTAACCGAAGGGGTTCTCCCCTATTTAACGCAAGAACAAGTTTCGAACCTTTCTGAAGATCTCATGCAACACTCCAGTTTCAAGTTTTGGATTGGCGACTACATTTCAGCAAAATCTTATCGCTATCTCAAAGACCCCAAACGAATGAAGATTCTAAAGAATGCGCCCTTTCAGTTTTATCCAGAGGATTGGATGGACTTTTTTGAAAAACGCGGATGGCATTTGCAACAGGCCCAGTATTATACCGAAATTTCAGAAAAATTGGGAAGACCCAGCCCCATGCCCAAAATTTTTAAGCTGTTGGAGTTAATCCTCGGGAAGAAATGGGCACTCCCCTTTAAACGCATGTCGGGTTATTTGCTCTGGGCGAGATAAAATCCAACTTCAGTTTTCCAGGCCCTTCAGCTGCTCTTCAGCTTTCTTGTCCTGCAGTTTTCTTGCTTGATCCAGCTTTTCGTTTGCCTGGTTCGGCTTACAGACCATCTCAGTTGGATATTTTTGGCAATAGGACTTGAGCCCATCTCCCTTCGGTGGCGGAGGGGCCGTGGTGCCTTGAGCCCAAGCTGAACAGCAAAAGAGAAAAATCTGAGACAATAAAATGGATTTCATAAAACTCCCCTGGAAACGATTTTTAAAAAGTCGTTGCATCAATAACAAAGCGATATTTCACCTGGCTCTTAATCGTACGCTCATAGGCCTCGTTGATCTTTGAGGCTGGGATCAGCTCAATATCAGCAAAGACTTTTTTGCGGGCACAGAAATCAAGCATCTCTTGAGTTTCCTTGAGGCCGCCAATGAGGGAGCCGGCCAAATGCTTACGACCCATGATGAGTGCAAAAGCTGCAACATCATTGGGATCTGGTGAAGCCCCAACCAGCACATGAGTGCCACCGATTTTGAGAGTGCTGAGGTAATTGGTAAAATCGTGTTTGGCGGAAACGGTATCAATGATCAAATCGAGCTTTCCAGCTAGGGGTGCGAAATTTTTTTGATCTGTGGTCAAAACAAAGTTTTTAGCTCCCAGCTTTTTTGCGTCAGCTTCTTTGCCTGGGGATGTGCTGAACACGGTCACTTCGGCACCCATGGCTTTTGCAAGTTTAACCGCCATATGACCTAAGCCGCCCAAACCAACAA
>JBGGMM010000226.1:0-3706 GCA_041288045.1 Pseudobdellovibrionaceae bacterium
ATGAAAAAACAACGAAGAGCGGATAAGCAACGGCAAAAACCATGGACTTGACTGGCATCCGATGAATGATCGGATCAACAACAGCATGCAGGGATTTTGTCTGCAAATATAAAAATATCGCCGCGACGGGAGCGGGAATAAACATAAGGTAATTAAATCGCGACATGACCTCGGGAATATTGAAGGCCAATGCCGTGAAGATGTAGCTTAGGACTATAATTAGACTTGAACACCAAACGAGGTAGAATAACTGCGATTTATTTTTTACCATCAGTGCAGAGCTTAGCGTATAAGTCTGGCGTAGTCACTTGTAGTCTTTGCCAACGTGGGACTCGTGAACCCAATAGGCTCGCAACCCCATCCGATTTCAAACCCGCAAACGGGTTTCCAATTTTTGAGAGAGCAGAAATGAAACTATTTAATCGCATAAATAACTTCGATACAGGTATCGCCTCGTTGCCGAATCGATTGGATCTTCAATGCAGTTTCTGTTTTGCGAGAGAATAGTTTTTTTCCTTCATTCAAAAAGACAGAGACTGTTTGGATGTTCATTTCGTCCACTAAATTTTTATCGTAAAACTGACCAACAAGATCGCCTCCGCCCATCAGCCAGATGTTTTTTCCGGAGGATCGCTTTTTAAACTCTTGATGATGAGCCGAAACCTCACCACGGATAAAACGAACATCTGCTCCGTCCATCGTTTTCAAATTTCGATGGGTAAATACAAAACAGGGGACTTTGTAAGGCCAAGATCCCTTGGTGTTATCCAATAACCACTGATAGGTCGAAGAACCCATAACAATAACACCAACTGTCCCGAGAAACTCATCGATAAAGCTGATGTCGGTCGGGCCGTTTTTAAAAAGCCAATCGAGGGAATCATTTTTATCAGCGATGAACCCATCCAAACTTGCAGCTGCAAAATAAATTGTTTTTATTGAAGTCCTCCAGGGTTTGAATCTTCATGCATGAGTATTAAAATTCTACAGAGCCATACTTTGGAAGAAAATGAAAATAGGAAGAAAGGTCCTCAGTTGACTGCGACCCATTGAGCAACCTCCAACACTTTTACCCCCCATGACCCCTTAACCGAACCTAAACCAATTCAATTGGTCCCCGATTTGCGATGCTTGAGGGAATGAAAAAATATTTCTTTCTATCCCTTCTCATTTCGGTTTTGGCCTCTGGGCCTGCCTACTCTGTTAACAGCTGTCGCGCAATTTACGCCAACGCAGCCGCGACCCCGTCGGCTTCGAATCGCTTTGCGGGCACGGATCTTTCCTTTAAAGTCCGGGTTGGTAAGGTCGAGGAGCATTCGATTCGTCAGGGCGACACCGCGGCTCATGTTTATCTGGATTCCACTCAGGGTCAAAATCCCTACTTATTCGCTGGCTTTCCAGCTGGAAATTCGGGAATTGGGTTTTGGTTCAAATCTGCTGGTATGGCCTCCATCCAAGCGATGGCCAGTCCGAGGGCTCTTGCCAAATCAAATGACATGAACGGGATTGAAATCCCTCTGCGAACTGAGGCTCGTGAACTGGTGATTGATGATTCCATTTTAGGCAGCATGCGCTTTATCCGCGACCGTGAGCTGGGGAAAAATATTTTGGTCAACGGCCTGGGTAAACTTCTTCACCGGATCACCACCAACCAAGTCAGCTTGCGGGAGGGGAAACTTTATTTTTCCCGCAAAGGTATCAATGGTATCGCCAAATATGAAGCCGAAATCACTCCGCTCGGCAACACTCGCATCCTTGCCGAGGGCAACACCTATCGACTGATTTCAGACACTGAAGTCCAATTCAAACTGAGCGCCAGCACCAATGAAAAACCACTCACGCCAATTGCCATGACCGATTTCTTTACCAAAGAAGCTCTGGCCAAAATGGATCCTAAACGCCTGATGGAATTTTCATTTCTGGCTTTCAAAGAAAAGCTGATGGCCGGCTCTCCCCGCTACTTTTCAAAATTTGGCCGGGATTCGATTTACACTCTGAAAGTCCTCATGCCCGCCATGAAACCGGAAGCGGTTGAAAATCTTTTGACGGCGATTCTCAACAGTCTTGATCCGCGCACTGGTCAGGTTTCTCACGAACAGCATGAAGGCGATTTCACCAGTTTTGTCCGCCTGAAGCGAAAAGAAAAATACCTCGGAGTCGACAAAATGATCGAAGACACAAAAATGATTGATGACGACCTCGCCGCCGTCATTGTTTTTGGCGAGTTTTTCAAACGGCATCCGGAACGAGTCAAAGATTTTCTCAATCGCAGAGAGGCCCGGGGCTTGGTCCAGCGAGATCTCCTGATCAAACTTTTCCGCCACGTTGAAACACAAGCAGAACCTTTCACCGAGGCGGTCCTCTCAGGAAAAATTGAAGACAAAAATCTTTTTCGATACCTTCTGGGTCTGAAGGGTCACGAGCTGACAGGCCAATGGCGGGACAGCGAAGCCGGATTGGGATTTGGCAAATACCCCTTTGACGTCAACGCCGTCTTTGTGCCTGGGGCTTTGAAAGCTCTTGCTGAATTGGCTGCAAGCTCTCATCCCGGAAATGAATTTCATGATCCCAGCAAAGCTCAAAAGCTCAACCAGATGTTTGAAATTTGGAATACAAAGGCCGAGAAACTTTTTCGTTTGCGAGTAGCGAAAGAAAATCTGGAGGCTTATGCGCAAAACTATTACCGAAACACGGGCCGAGATTTGAAGACTCTGCCATCTGCGCCCAAGCAAGATCTGGACTTCCATGCCATCTCGATTGATAAAGATGGCAAGCCCGTTCCGATCCTGCATTCCGATGACAGTTTGATGATGACCTTTGGCCATCCGACAGCCTCGCACCTGAGACTGGTGTCACAGAGAGTTCGACTGCAATTTCCTTATGGACTCGCCACCCAAAAAGGACTTCTCGTCGCCAATCCAATTTTTGCTTCACCAGATTTGCAAATCAAATTTGGTCCGGATCGATACCACGGAACAGTGATTTGGACCATGCAAGAGGATTTGATGATTTTTGGCCTGAACCAACAGCTCCAACGAGCCGACAGTGAAATTCCCATCGCTATCAAACAAGAAGTTTCGCAAAACATCCAGTTGATCGAATCAATGATCCATCGACGAGGCGATTGGGGCGGAATCGAAGTTTTCTCGGTTCGCGAACAAAATGGCCAAGTCGAAGTTCAACCTTTCGCCGGAGACGCCAAAGGCAACTCAAATCAGCTTTGGAGCCATTTGAGATTGGTCTTTGGCCTTAAAGCGAAATAAACAACCCGGCCCACTCGAGGGGAAATGGACCGGGCTGTCGAGAACATTTATCAGTTGGGAACAAAAACCACATCTCGAAAGTAATTCGAATTCTGCCATGAAGAGGTCGGCTTTTTGCCGATAGGGCCGTAGACCCCGTTGCTTCCAACCACACTTCTTAAGTTCGTCGATGATCTCTGTGAAGCCAGACCATTTGCTGTGATGACGTAGTAAGTGTTTCCAGTGTTCACAGAAACTGTGTATTCAGTATTAGCCGCAATGCTCAGCGGAGTGCTGAGTTTTGCTTCTTACCAACCACTGGTGGATTCTGAGCTAAACACCACCGAGGCCAGAACAGCTCCCGATGAAGAGTAGATCTTACCCATGTGCGATCCCGATTCGGACGAGGATTTGTAGAATCGGATGGCTGTGATTTTTCCAGCCGCAGTGGATGTGAAGCGCAT
>JBGGMM010000227.1:0-2795 GCA_041288045.1 Pseudobdellovibrionaceae bacterium
TGGCTTTGAGAATCTCTTGTCGGTCACCAATCAAATCACTCGGCAGGGGGAGGTCAGTCCCTGGATCTATGAGCTTGCGACCAATTATCTTTTAGGTGCACTGATGGGCGCAGCGATTGGGGGCCTGATTCGCTTTATGACTCGGCTTTCTGGTGTGGCTTGGTGGATGAGTTCGAATTTGATGATTGCCGGAGTTCTTTCTTTAGGAGCGGCCTGGGGATTTGTCATGGGGGATCTGATTGTGGGATTTGCATTGTCTTTTTTGAGTGTGAAAGAAAGGGACTGCAGAATCCGAGCGCTTTTGGGCGCAAGCTTGGCAGTTGTGATGCTTTTCTTAACAACTCCTTTTCAAACCTTTGTTCTGACCTGGCTGAATGGCCAGTTCACGCCTGGGATGAGGACTCTGCAATTGGGCGTCATGAGTTTCCTCTTTTTGGCGATTGAAACGGCTCTGGCGCTTGGCTTTTTTCATTTTTATTTTCAGCGACAAAGTCGTAACTGACCTTTGTCGGAGTCCTCATTATTTCCAAGCCAAGCGTCTTTTGAGCTCCTAGAATAAAAAACTGGGACTATGAACAAAGAAAAAACCACCGAACAAAAATTAAGATCAGAAATTGAAGAGCTTCAAGAGGAATTGGCTCAAAAAAACCTCGAGCTGCAAAAATATCGTGTGGAACTGCAGAAAACCAACTCAACTCTAGAAAAAATAATTTCAGATCTCAGTCAAGAGCTGAGGTTGGCAAGTCTCATACAAAAACTGCTTTCACCCACAGAAATTCCAAATATTCCAGGAATTGAGTTTTCAACCAAATTCATTCCAGGTCACAAATCAGGTGGGGATTATTTTGACATTTTTGAGCATGATGATCGTTTGAAGTTTGGAGTCATTCTGGCAAGCAGCTCCGGTTACACCATGTCAGCGCTGTTTCTCTCGGTGTTGATGAAGCTCTCAGCGCAAATCGAAGCGCGAAAGGGCATGGATCCGGATAAAGTGATCACTCTAATGGCGCAGGAAATCGTTCCTCATATCCAAAGGCAGGATACGGCCAGCATCTTTTATGGTGTCGTCGACCGCCGCAACTACGAGCTCAAGTATTGCAATGTCGGAAGCATTGCCGGTCTTTTGCAAGTTCATGGGAAAGATCAACCCAGCTGGCTCGAGCCCACCACAGGTCCTTTGGGAAAAGAATATGACGGAAAGCCTCTGACTCATTCGATTCCTCTAGGGGCGAGGGACCGCTTGATCCTTTGCACCGAGGGGATTTGGAAAGCTTCAAGTCCAGATCAAGAAATCTTTGGCAGAGATCGAATTTCGAAAACCATCCTTCGCGCTCCGCGTTCTGGAGTGCATGAGCTTCGCAACGAAATTCTTTTTCAGGTCGAGAAATTCATTCAATCGGAAGAGCCGGATCGAGATCAGACGGTGATCGTGACCGAAGTCAAAGACAGGGTTATAAAACTTGCTAAAAAGGGCTCTTCATAGTTTATTTCTAAGGTTTTATTGAAAGCGAAAAGAAAGGGAAAAACATGGCAGAGGCAGTGCAGATTTATGAAGGTGCAAACGATCGCGGACTTGAAGGAGTAGTGGCTTGTTCCACAGCTGTTTCCACAATTCTGGATGCGACTTTGGTTTATCGCGGATACACGATCGAAGATCTTGCTGAGCACTCCACATTTGAAGAGACGACATTTCTTTTGTGGAATGATCGCCTTCCAAAGGCGAGTGAGCTCGAGCAATTCAAAAAAGATCTGGCCGCAGAATATCAATTGCATCCTGATTTCATCAAAGTTCTGAAATCGATTCCCAACAAAGGTGTTCATCCAATGGCCTGGTTGCGAACAGCTGTTTCTTTGATGGGACACTGGGATTCCGAAGCCAATGACAATAGCCCTCAGGCCAACGCCAGAAAAGCCATCAAACTGACCGCGAAAATGGGAACCATTGTTTGCGCTTTTGAAGCGATTCGAAATGGCAAAGAGCCAGTCGCTCCGAAAACAGATAAATCCATCGCATGGAATTTTATGTACATGCTGAAAAGCGGCCAGGAACCGAAAGCGGATCTGGTAAAGATTTTCGACACTTGTTTGATTTTGCACGCTGATCATGAACTGAACTGCTCAGCATTTGCAACTCGAGTGACGACATCATCTTTGAGTGATATGTATTCTGCGATGGTTTCAGCAATCGGTGCTTTGAAGGGCCCCTTGCATGGTGGAGCCAACGAGCAGGTCATGATCATGCTGAAAAAAATCGGGACTATGGATAAAGCTCAGCAATTCGTGAAAGATGCCTTATCAGCCAAAGAAAAAGTCATGGGGATTGGTCACCGGGTTTATAAAAACGGCGATCCTCGAGCTGCTATCTTAAGAAAGATCAGTGAAAAACTGACTCAGCAGATCGGTGAGCCACTTTGGTATCAGATGTCGACTCTGATCGACGATACAATGTACAAAGAAAAGGGCCTGATGCCGAACGTGGATTTTTATTCAGCCACAGTTTATTACAGCATGGGCATCCCAGTTGATATTTACACTCCGATTTTCGCAGTGTCTCGAGTCAGTGGTTGGATTGCTCACTCGATGGAACAGTACGCGAACAATCGAATTTACCGACCTCGCGGAAAATGGGTAGGAAAAAACAACCTCAAATGGGCGCCTGTTGAGAAGCGCTAAACAAAAGGCGGGAAGCTTTGAAGAGGGTCTTGATCATCAGCACCTCCTTGGAAGAACAAAATAAAATCCAAGAAGTTGCTCAGTATCACAATCCAGGAGCCTTGCAGGTTGAGACTACAGGC
>JBGGMM010000228.1:0-4449 GCA_041288045.1 Pseudobdellovibrionaceae bacterium
CTTTGGGTCTTGGCTTTCGCTTTTGATTTTCGTATTTCTAAGAGTGACTGTAGCGATAGGAAGACAGCGTGAAAGAACTCCAAGCTCTGGACTGGAACGAAATTCTTAGAAACATTCAAAATTTCGCCACCAGCGGGTCGGCCCGCATTGCTCTTTCCAATCTGCAGAGCACTTTGGATGCACAAACGGCGCTGACATCGGTCACTCAAATTTTTGATGCTGTTGAGCTTTTGCAAACTGGCAATCGGCCTTTCATGGAATCCCTAGATCTTTTTGAACCTTGGTTCACTCGAGTGAAGAAAAATGCAGTTTTAAAAACAATTGAAATTCGCGATGTGCGAAGTTTCTGCCTGGAAGTCATGGCTTTGAAAGACTTATCAGCCACAGTTCAAAATGATTGGTGTCAGAATTTGTCGGCCAATTTGATGGAAGCTTCAGAGCCGATTTCGGCTATCGATCAGATTCTCACTCCCCGTGGTGAAATTCGCTCCGATGCCAGTGAGACTTTGTTTCGGCTTTTCCGCGAAAAAGAAAATCTGACTCGGCAGATTGAATCCACTTTGGACAAAACAGTGCATGCGCATAACATGCAAAATCTTTTGCAGGACAAATACGTCACCACTCGCGAAGGTCGATGGGTGCTGCCGATCCGCTCTGGAATGCAGCACTTTATGCCCGGAATGATCCACGGATCTTCGCAGACCAAGCAGACGGTTTACATTGAGCCCGAGGCGATTGTTCCCATGAACAATCGCTTGCGCCAAGCGGAAGTGGAGATTGATGACGAAATCGAGCGGCTTTTGACAGAGCTTTCTCATTATTTGCACTCTTTGTCTCAAGAATTTGCGTCGACTCGGGAAATGATGGAAATTGCTGATTCCACTTTGGCCAAAGCTCAGTGGACTTTGCGGATTGAAGGCAAAGAATTTTCTTTTTCAGAAAGTCAGATTTTGCTGAATGAAGTTCGCCACCCTCTTTTGGTCCTTGGCGGAAAACCTGTGATTGCCAATTCGGTGTATTTGACTCCGGAAAAATCCATTTTGCTGCTTTCAGGCCCCAATGCCGGTGGAAAGACGGTGCTTTTAAAATCCATTGGCTTAGCCGCGCAAATGGCTCGCTGTGGATTGCCGATTTGTGCTGGTGAAAATTCAGAGCTGCCTTTTTTCAAAGACATCGAAGTCGGAATTGGCGACTCCCAAAATGTCGGCGCTGAACTTTCAACTTTTGCGGCCCATTTGAAAGTTTTAGATCAAGCCAGCCAGCGAAAAGGGTCTGAAAATTTGGTTTTGATCGATGAGATCTGCGGATCCACCGATCCAGAAGAAGGCAGCGCCCTGGCCCGGGCTTTTATCGAAACTTTTTCCCAGCACCGGGTTTTTGGCGTGATCACTTCTCACTTGGGACCTCTGAAATCTGGCTGGAAGCCTGAAGACCGAGTTCTCAACGGAAGCCTTGAGTACGATGGAAAAACCGGAAGGCCAACCTATCAATTTTTGCAAGGTGTTCCCGGAGATTCTCTGGCCATTCAAACAGCCAAACGTGTCGGTGTCCCGAAAGACATCATCGAGCGCTCTCTGCAGTTGCTTTCACCGGAAACCCGCACTCGGCTTTCGGGGCTTGAGGAAATCGACCAACTGAAGGCAGATATCAATTCAGTTCGTGATAACTTGAAAAAAGAGCAACAGCGGGCCCGATTTGAAAAAGACAAATACGAAGCTTTGATTGCGAAATTTGAAAAAGAAAAAGAAGGTCTTCTGGCCAAGGCCGTTCGCCAGGCCGAGAAAAAAGTTGATGAGCTGATTCAACAGACCAAAGTGGAGCAGACTTTCAAGCGCCACACAGCTCTTCAGGAAATTAAAACTCATTTGCCTGAAATTGTGAAAAGCAAGCCGGGACCTGGTTCTGCCAGTGGCGCTGAATCGGCCGAAGATTTTGGTCGCAAGTACCCGCCGGGAACCAAAGTTTACGTGCCTTCCATTCATCAGGACGGATTGGTGCAGAGCACTCCCAACAGCAAAGGTGAAGTGATGATTCTCTCTGGATCCCTGCGACTTTCTCTACCTTGGAATGAATTGAAGCCACCGGATAAATCTGTCAACCCGACGGCGCAGCTCGTGCGAAAATCCGGTGGGGCTCGTGGCACTGTGACAGTGGCGCTGGTGGATTCAGATAAAACCATCGACCTTCGTGGTCAAACGGTCGAAGAAGCGATCTCGAATCTTGAAATTGAACTCGACAATTCTGCCGCTCATAAGGAAGATCGTATTAAGATCATTCACGGCCATGGCACTGAATCTCTGAAAAAAGCGGTTCGGACTTACCTTTCACGCTCGGTCTATGTGAAAAAGTGGAAGGCAGGCTCCCAGGAACAAGGGGGCGATGGCATCACTTGGGCGGAGCTCTCAGATGACTAATAGCGAATTTTTTCAAGACTCACCGGTTCTCAAAAATCAATTCACTCAAGATCCCCTGCTGTCGCGCTATTTGAAAAAGCGATTGCCAGATGGAATGGCTCAAGAAATTTTTCCGCACTTGAAAGAGCTGGGAGATTTAGCCGCAGGTCCCATGCTGGCCTGGGCCGATGAAGCTGAACGAAATCCTCCGGTGCATGTGCCTTATGACCCTTGGGGCCGTCGCATTGATGAGATTCGAGTTGCCGGTGGCTGGAAAAAAATGGAAGAGCTGGCGGCCAAGCATGGATTGATCGCCGCCGGCTATGAGCGAAAGTACTCTGAATTTTCGCGGCTCTATCAAATGTCGATGCTTTATCTCTACCATTCTTCGAGCGCAATTTTCAGTTGTCCTTTGGCGATGACCGATGGAGCGGCTCGAGCGGTTGAGCTTTATGGAGATGCTGCCATGAAGAGCCGGGCTTTTCGTCATTTGACGTCGCGAGATCCGGCTCAGTTTTGGACTTCGGGCCAATGGATGACTGAAAAATCTGGCGGCTCTGATGTCAGTGGGACTTCCACTGTGGCTAAAAGAGAAGCTTCCGGCGGCTATTCCTTATGGGGAGTGAAATGGTTCACATCCGCCACCACTTCGCAAATGGCAATGACTTTGGCTCGTCCCGAAGGAGCCGAAGCCGGCAGCCGGGGCCTCAGTCTTTTTTATCTCGAACTGCGAAACCCGCAAGGCCAGCTTCAGAACATTCGCATTCATCGCTTGAAGGATAAATTGGGGACGAAAGCACTTCCTACTGCTGAACTTTCTTTGGAGGGAACTCCAGCTCAAGTGGTGGGCGGCGAAGGCCAAGGAGTGCGAAAGATTTCTTCGCTGTTTAATATCACTCGCATTTACAATGCCATTTGCTCGATTTCGCAAATGCGCCGGGGGATTGAACTGGCTGTGGAGTACTCGAAAATCCGCACTGCTTTTGGGCGAAAATTGAGCGAGCACCCCTTGCATGTGCAGACTCTTTCCGATCTTCAGCTCGAGTGGATGGGATGTTTTCAATTGGTGATGAAAGCCGTCGAGCTTTTGGGGAAAGAAGAATGCGGAAAGGCCAGTGAAACTGAATCTGCTTTGCTTCGAGTTCTGACTCCTTTAGCGAAACTCTACTGCGGAAAAGCGGTCGTCAGTGTTTCCAGTGAGGTATTGGAATGTTTTGGCGGCGCTGGCTATGTTGAAGACACGGGTCTTCCGAAACTTTTGCGAGATGCGCAGGTTCTAGCGATTTGGGAAGGCACGACCAATGTTCTGTCATTGGATATGCTTCGGGCTTTCGAGAAAGAAAAAAGCTTTGAAGCCATTCAAAAAGATCTCATCACTCGCCTAAAGGGATTGAGAAATCCGGAAGCTCAAAAAATTCTCACTGAAGCTTTGAATCATTTGGGTTTTGAATTTGAATCCGCACTGAAAGCCGGCCCCGAAGCTCTCAGCGGCAATGCCCGAGGTTTCGCCATGACCCTCACTCGAATTTACATCGGCTCATTACTGAGCGAATTCGCCGACCAAACCGGAGATACAAAGGATTCCTTGGCTGCCCGCCACTGGCTCCTCCACCGAAATCTCCGCTGTGATCTCAAGGCCATTCAGCAAAGCTTGATTGATTAGTCTTTAAACTTTCAAAGAAATCGCTCCATTTTCTGAGCACCAAAGACTTTGATCGCAGCCCGCTGATTGCATGACTTGCAAAGAAGTCTCAAATTGCTAGCGTCATCCGATCCACCAAGAGCTTTCGGCTGAATATGATCAATCTCAAGAGCATAAGTATACCGACAGTTCTCACATTGATTCTTGGCTCTTTGAAACACTTCTCTTTTCACTTGAGCTTTGGACTTCAAATTGATGACGCGACGTTTTCTGAACGCTCGGGATGGATCATACTCCCGAAGCCCCAAATCACAGAGCTTTTCAAATAATTCCCCTAAACTGAGATTGGGATTCGAATGAGCCAAATAGCCTTTCAGAGTTTCTATCTTATCTCTTAATCCTTCATTCGCTTGA
>JBGGMM010000229.1:0-10526 GCA_041288045.1 Pseudobdellovibrionaceae bacterium
ATCTTATAGTCTCAGCGCTCGTGCGACTGACAATGCAGGTGCAATCGCTAACTCCGCAGCTGTCAGTATCACTGTCAATGCTGTGACTCAACCACCGCCATCAGGTACAAGTGTGACTCTGTTGACTTCACAAGTACCAGCCCAAGTGAACTTGAATGACGGTGTCTCTTACGAGCTCGGTATGCGATTTACATCCACTGCCGCTGGTAAAATCATGGCTATCCGATTCTTGAAAGCTTCGTCTGAGACTGGAACTCACACTGGGAAGATCTACTCTTCTTCAGGTGCACTGCTGGCTTCAGTGGTGTTCTCAGGAGAGACAGCCGCTGGATGGCAGCAAATGAATTTGGCATCACCTCTGTCAATTGCAGCGAATACTGAATACACGGTTTCAGTAAATACTGGTGCTGGGTACTATGTTGCGACCAATAACGGCATGGCTTCTCAGATTTCCAATGGATCTTTGAGATCTGTGGTTGGCAATAACGGTGTCTACGGTTCTGTTGGCTTTCGTCCAACAAATAGCTATGAGAGCTCGAACTACTTCAGAGACATTGTGTTCGTCGCTGACAGTGGAAGCACGACTCCGCCTCCACCAACTGCCGACACTCAAGCACCGGTTGCGAGCATTGTCTCTCCAGTCAATGGCGCTCTTGTCAAAGCTGGATCTGTGATCACAATCTCTGCCAGCGCTTCAGATAATGTGGGAGTATCTCGAGTTGAGATCTACACCAATGGCAATCTCCGTTGCACAAAAACGGCTGCTCCTTACTCTTGCAACTGGACGGTGCCTAAGCGTGTGGGAAGAACTCACCAGATCCAGGTCAAGGCTTATGATGCGGCTGGAAATGTGGGCTCTCAAACCATCAGTGTGAAATCGAATTAATATCACCGCCGCTGCGGCGGCAAAAACCGAGAGAATCCGTTTTCAAGCGGATTCTCTCACCATTCATCAGTAGTTCATTTTTAGTAAAGACCTGGTTAATCCAAGCAAAAATTGGGACTTCCTTTCCCTTTTGATTGCTGACATCTTCTTCCTATCTGAAAGCCAAAAATCTTAATCAATACTAAATCAAGTATATTTGTTGCTTCCACCTAGCTTCCTAGCAGGAGGATGTGTGCCTATTTCAGCCGTCGAAAATTTTCCGGCCTCGCTCTTTCAAGAGGAAGCCAATCGGCGACTGAAAACATTTGGTCCCAACTCATTGCCTCAAGACCAGCCCTCGAATTTCAGAAAGCGATTGAAGCGAATTTTGCGTGAGCCTATGTTGGCCTTGCTGGTAATAGTCGCAGCCATTTATTTGATCGTCGGCGAGAAGGCCGAAGGGATTCTCATGAGCATCTCAGTTCTGCTGGTCATCGGTATTGCCTATGCTCAAGAACTTCGATCTGAAAATGCTCTCACGGCCCTGAAGAAAATTTCGAGTCCGAGAGCTTTGGTCTTCCGTGATGGAGAAGAAAAAAGAATTTCCGCTGAAGAACTTGTCCCTGGAGATTTGGTCTCCATTCACGAAGGAGACCGCATTCCGGCGGATGGCTACCTGCTGCAGGGATCAAGCCTGTCTGTGGACGAATCCCTTCTCACAGGAGAATCCTTTCCAGTATTGAAAAAGCCCCTCGTTTCGCATTCACGCACCCAGAAAGACCTTCATCTTGGCGAAATCGACGCGCTTTTTTCTAGCACTCTGGTCGTTGGTGGACGAGGCCTGATGCGTGTCACTCGAACCGGGTCCAAAACCGAAGTGGGAAGTATTGGCCAAAGTCTTTTTTCAACGATCACCACTGATTTTTTTCTCTCGCAAGAAATCAGCAAAACCGTGCGGCTTTTTGCAATCGTCGGCCTTGCAATTTGCCTTTTGCTCGTGATCGCCATTGGCATTCAGAAATCAGATTGGCTGGCGGCACTGCTTTCAGGACTGGCTGCTGCCATGGCCCTTTTACCTGAAGAGTTTCCAGTGATTCTTTCCATTTTCACAGCCATGGGCGCCTGGCGATTAGCAAAGGTTGGAGTTCTTGCAAGAAACTCACAGGCCATCGAGCGCCTGGGAGCGATCACCGACCTCTGCGTTGATAAGACAGGAACATTAACCTGCAATAAAATGTCAGTGGCAGCCCTGAGCATCGATGGCCACACTTATTGGACCCATGAATTTCCAATGGCAGACTTGAATGAAGAGGCCAAAAATCTGTTGCGCTTTGGGGCCCTGGCAAGCCCCCTTCGCCCCATGGATCCGATGGAAAAAGAGCTTCAATCGCAAGCCTCTCAGCTCGAAAAAAATGGCAGCACCCCTCACTCCCAATTTCAATTGATTCGCGAATACCCTCTTTCCACTGAACTCTTAGCAACTTCTTTTGTCTGGTTTTCAAATTTCAAAGAGGCTCCCCTGACAATTGCAACAAAGGGAGCACCCGAAGCCATTCTTTCTCTCTGCCAATTGAGCCATGAGCAAAAAGAAAAAATCAAAACCGAAGTTGAAAACCTCTCACAAAAATCCCTGCGCATTCTCGGAGTCGCCCGTGGAGTCGCGATCAGTTCAATGGGCCTGCCTGAAAATCAAAATCACTTTCAATTGCGGTGGCTGGGACTGATTGGCTTTGAAGATCCGATCCGACTCGAAGTTCCTGAAGCCCTTCAGAAATGCCAAATGGCTGGAATCAATGTCATCATGATGACGGGTGATTATCCGGCAACTGCTTTGCGAATTGCAGAGAAAGCGGGATTTCGCAGTGGCCAGGTCCTCACTGGAGCTGATGTTGAAAAGCTGAAAGACGAGGATCTGAAAGAGTGTTTCAAAACAACAAAAGTCTTCGCTCGTCTGGCTCCCCAACAGAAACTCAAATTGGTCCGAACCCTTCAAACCTCAGGTCGAGTCGTTGCCATGACAGGTGATGGAGTCAACGATGCTCCAGCGCTTAAGACAGCCGACGTCGGAATCGCCATGGGCGCCCGAGGAACCGACGTGGCCAGAGAAGCTTCCGACCTGGTTCTCGTGGATGACAGCTTCGGCTCAATCGTTGAGGGAATCAAACGAGGACGAGAAATTTTCGCCAATATCCGTGCGGCGATGACTTATGTCGGATCCATTCACGTTCCCATTGCGGGTTTGGCCATCCTTCCAGTTCTCGCTGGTTTCCCTTTGATTCTTCTCCCAGCACATATTGTGTTTTTAGAGTTGATCATTGATCCCACCTGCTCGCTTTTATTTGAATCACGAATTTCCGCTCGAAATCCAATGGCTGAAAAACCACGAAGTTTAGAGACAAAACTTTTTTCAAAAAAGGATCTCAGCAGAAGTTTGGCTCAAGGGGCTTTGATTCTCATAGTATCTCTCTTGCTCATCTTTTATTTTCAAAAATCTCTCAAAGCCGAAGAACTTCGATCTTTGGTTTTTTTACAGCTCACTCTCGGCAACATCGGTTTGATCATTGCCGATTTCACAGGAGGCTCTCCAAGTCAGCTGAAAAAATTTCTGCTGACCCGACGGCACTTTATTGTTTTGGCGCTCTCCTTGATGATTATCAGCACTCTCTTCCTTTCTCCGCAGCTGCAAATCCTCTTTCAAATGGCGACTCTTTCATGGAACCTTGCCTTGGTCGCGGTAGCGACTGCATTTTTGACTTCGACTCTTCAAGGAATTTGGAACTGGAAAATGATTTTATCAAAATCACTGCCCAGTTGAATTTGGCGCTTCAAGATAGGGTCGGGCATCCATGGGAAAATCCATCATAAATGTCGTTCCCGTATTCTCGGAACTCTCAACAATCACGCTGCCACCGTGGCCTTCCGCTACAGAGCGCACCAAAGCCAAACCTAGCCCCCAGCCCTTGGTGCTTCCTGTGCGGGCTGCTTCACTTCGGCGAAAAGGTTGAAACAATCCCTCTTGTTCATCAACAGGAATATAGCTCCCCTCATTGTGAACAGAGAGAAAAAGTCGATCTTCCCGAGATCGGACTTCGATTGTAATCGGAGCCTCAGCCCCTCCGTATTTGATGGCATTGTTGAGCAAATTTTCCAATGCCCGCCGAATTGCTTCTCCGTCCCAGTAGCCTTTGGCCGGCTCGCCTTGAATCCGCACTCGCTCCTGCTCTGGTTTGGCAAGGTCATTGACGCTTTCATGGACCACTTCCAAAATCGTGCAGGGTCTGACATTCAACTGCAATTTTTCACCAAATTGAATGACACTTGCATCCAGCAGGCTTTGAATCAGGCGATCCGCTCTTTTGGAATTGTTGATAATTTTCTGTGCAAGATTTTTGATATCCTCCAAAGCTCGAGAAGCGGGTTGCTCGCTTGCAATCATTTGAATTAACTCCGCGGACATTTTGGCAGTGCCTAAGGGATTTCTTAAATCATGACTGAGATAGGCCACAAATTGCTCGCGAATCTGGTTTTGCACTAAAAAAAATGCGAGCATGCCTTCTCGCAGGGCTTGATCAAATGAAATTTGAATGACTCGTCGATCTCTTTCGGTCAGTTGAATGTGAGATTGCAGAATCTGCAGAACTGTATCGCGAAGAATTTGATATTCTTGAATAAATTGATCCGGCCCATAATGAGTGAGCCTTGCCCTTTCACCACCATGCTCCTGAGAAATTGTCGTCGATTCAGTGGCTGTGAAGCGAGGATGCTGTTCACACAGAGCCTCTGCCAATCTTTCCAAAAAAATGGGAACCGTGTCGACAATAATCGGGGATTGAAGTTGACTGGCAAACTTGACTTGCTCCCGAACTTTCTGCTCCCAAATATTAATAATTTCATAGCGCAGTTGGTAGAGGGTTCTGGCCGAGGGAGTCTTTGAAAATTCAGGTGAAATCAAATGGTCATTCATTTGCAAATCAAATCTGCAAATCTTCGACCATTTTTTTTGAGTCCTTTCTATTCCCATTCCATTCCCGTGGCTTCGAGGATGGCAGAAAGGACCCAAAAACAGGGATTAAATCCCCAATTTTTTTAAGAATGCGTCAGCATTGGGTTCGCGACCCAAAAATTCACGCAAAAGCTCAAGTGCCTCTTTCATGCTCCCCGGTTCTAAAATGGATTTGCGGTAACGAGAACCCATTTCGTGATCCGTCAGATCAGCTTCCGGAAACTGAGAAAACATATCCTGCGCGTACACTTCAGACCATAGATATCCATAATATCCAGCATCGTATCCACCCATCAAATGTCCAAAGCTAGCTGGAAAATGATTTCCAGCCAAAGGCTCTTGGCCAATGATCTGTCGGTACAAATCATCATAAGTTTTGGTCACATCCACAGACTGATTTTGCGTATGCAAGCTCAAGTCAAAAAGTGCGTAGAGGAGCTGCTTGGTATAGGCAGCTCCTTGCTGAAAGTTTTTGGCAGCCAGCATTTTCTCAAGCAAGGCAGCCGGCAATTTTTCTTCGGGACGCAAATAATGACCTGAAATCTGATTTAAAATCTGTGGACTCCAAACCCAGTTTTCAAGCATCTGGGAAGGAGCTTCGACAAAATCCTGCGCCACTGAGGCCCCCGACAAAGTCGCATAAGGTGCTCGAGTCAAAGTTTGATGCATGATATGGCCGAATTCATGGAAAAAGGTTTCCACTTCGTCGTGTGAAAGCAAGGAAGGTTTGTCCGCTGTTGGAGGATTGAAATTCGCCACCATGGAAGCAATTGGCAAACTATATTTGCCATTGGCCAAGCGACGTCCACTGATCAAGGGAAAAGCCGCAGCATGACCATACTTTCCAGGTCGCGGAATCAAATCCGTATAGAAATAACCGATCAATTCCCCGCTTGAACCTTCATGGATTTCGTAAAGCTTCACACCTTCCGCCCAAACATCGGCTTTTTGCACTTCGACGAAGCTCACTCCCAAAAGCTTGGAGTAAATTTCAAAAATTCCTGCGACCACTTGATTGGCTGGAAAGTACTCGCGGATTTTCTCCTGATCGAGGCTGTAATCCCGCTTCTGCAATTGATAAGAGAAATAGGAGATATCCCACTGATCCAATGCCGTGGCTTGGGGTTGCAGTTCCTTTTTGAAATTCAAAAGTTGTTGGAAATCCTTTTGATTGCGTTCAGCCAATTTACCTTTCAAGTTATTGAGAAAATCAAGAGCCGCCTCGCTGGATTTGGCCATTCTCGGTGCCGTTCGATAATCGGCCCAAGTCTTGTATCCCAGAGCTTGCGCAATCTGAGATCGAAGGACCACGGCTTCCTCTAAAAGTTTCGTGTTGGTCTCCCCGCCCCGATTGAGATAAGCAAGCATGACTTTTTTGCGAGTTTCCGCCACTGAAACATTCTGCATGACAGCCAAATAATCCGTGCTCTTGGTTGTCACAATCAATTTGCCATCATCTGTTTTTTGCAATCGATTGAGAAAATCAGCGGGAGCACCTTTGAGCTCTTCAGCTGTCAATTCAAGGGAAGAAGTGTCCGTATTTAAATTGGTCGAAAACTGACTTTCTTTCTGAGCCAATTTGGTCTTGAGTTCTTTGACCTTGGCTAAAACATCATCGGCCAACTTGAGGCCATTTTGCTCAAAGCTTTGTAAAGTTTGAGAAAGCAATCGGGCCTCCTGATCACTTTCCGCCTTTTGAGAGACGAGAACTTGATACAAGGCTCGACGAGTGTAGATATCAACCACCAACTGCCCAAGCTTCTGCTCACACTCAGATCCTTCAGCACTGACGGCCTCATCTGTTGAGACATAGCCCATAAAAGTCAGCGGCTGAGTCTGATCCCAAAAATCACCAATTGCATTTTCAAATGCCAACAGAGGTCGCTCGCTGAGGCTTTCAGGTTTGTTTGCAATGACGGCCAATTTATTTTCAACTTCTGAAATCGCCTGTTCACAAAGAGCTGTGACCTGCCCCGGTTCATAGCGGCTTTGAATTGGACCCGTCGTCTTCAATCGTAAAATCGAAGTTGGGGACGGACTGCCACCAGGGCGAGTCGATTCAGAGTTTTTTTCGCACCCTGCAAAGGCCAGAGCCGACAAAAACGAAATGAACAAAAGAAATGACTTGGATTTCACAGAGATCCCCCTTCAAAAATTGGAAATTTTGGCTCCAGTTCCAAGAAAGAGCAATCCCCATACCATCCAGAAAAAGCCTAACGCAAAACCACACTCTGACGATCGTACACCTATAGGTTGACGATCAAGTGACACCAATCACCAGCAACCTGTTGTATTATTATTCACTTGCCAGACGACCACGATGGTCGTCTGGAAGCCTTCGCATGGACGGACACACTCTCGTTTACTCTCGGCACCGCTGTGCTCGAGACACCCATCCACGATGTTGTCCGTTGGTATGGTGTACCGACGGTCAACATCGTGGATGTGGGGTGTGCGAAGCTTGCGTCTTCGCCTGATCGTGAACATCCATGTCCGTTGCCTCACCCCTTCGGGGCTCGCCTTTGGCGAGTTTCCAGAAAACCTGATGGATGAGGAAAACTGCTGGGCTAGATTTGTGGGGCTATTTTACTTTTCTTTTTTCTTTTAATCTGTGGTTCCTGGGGGTTTTCCTGAGCCGCCGGCTTTTGATGGGTTTGATCCTTCTTGCTGGATTTTCATCAGGGCTGTGCTGACGGCTTCGGCGATTTGAAGCTTTTTCTTATTGGCCATCCAACCTGAATTGTCGGCGCGGACTTTTTCAAGTTCACTCTTGGCATTAGGGTCATCAAAAAAGTTCAATGCATTTTTGCCGGCGTCTTTTAATTCTGTTTCTTTGGATTTTAACAAATCCAAAATTTTTGGCAGCGCAGGCGCTCCGATTTTTCCTAAACTTTGGCTGCACCATTTTCGCACGACTTCGTTGCTGTCGCGAACACAGCGATCTGCCGTTTCGAGTGCCTCTTCTGGTGAGCTCTTGACGTCGATTTCAGCCAAGGCTCTTGCAGCCACTGGTTTTTCCAGAACTTGTGGTTGGATCACTTCTTGGCGAATGGCTTGAAGGCCTGGCCGACCTAAACATCCCAGGGCCGCCATGGCTGGATCCTGATCTCCACCGGTTTTGATTGAAGCCACGACATTTTGAATGTGCGGTTCAGCAATCGCCCTTTGAGCTTTGGGCAAAAGACAAATCATTCCAACGGCTCGGTCTCGGGCCTCGTTCGTGCTTGGTAAATTGGTCGACACATATTCGACCACCAAGTCTTCTCGCTTCAGTTCTGACATCAGGACCTGGGCGGCCTGCGAGCTCTGCTCAGGATCATCCAAAAGAGATTTCAATCGACTGGTCGCCCATTTCTTTTCATCTTCTCCCAAGCGCGCTAGCACATAAGCTGTGGCTTCGATCACTTCCGGTGATTCCTTTTCATTGATTCGCTTCACAAGAAGATAAGAAATGCGGTGAACATTTTCATAGCCAAATCGAGGCATGGCTCGAATCGCAGCAGCACGCACGCGGGATTTTGAATGTCCAATCATGATATCAACGAGGCGTGGGAGTGCCACAACGGCTTTCATTTCTGAACATTTCACAGCTTTTGCAGCCCAATAGACCACATCTTCAGGCCCCTTCGGTTGCAGAGCTGCCTGGATCTCTTTTGTCGATTCATAGCAAGGCTTGCCGCTTTCAGCGAGCTCTTTGAATTTCTGAGCTTCTGGGCTCAGTTCCAGCGGTGCTTCCGCAGCTTTGTCTGCAGTTTCGGATTCAGACTTTTCTTTTTTATCGACCAACGAGGGAGCTCTCACCAACAAAAGCTCGGGACGGCTGTCGATGTAGGCTCGAACAATCGTCGTTCCCAAAAAAGTGGCGGTCAACGGAACCAAAGCAAAAACTGGCAAGCTCACCAAAAAAGCAGTCATTCGGCTGAAAGAAATTTTTGAAGCCCAAGTGAGTATGGGCCCCATCAAACTCCAAATGCCAACAAAAAGCGTGAGAGAAAAAATCAGTGGAATAATGAAAGCATGCCAGAAAAGCGGCATCCAAGGCATCTGCCCAACCAAATAAAATGCGCCAGCCAGCAAAGCCACTTGCACAGCTCGAAACAACCAGGGCTTGGAATTGTAGCGAAGTGAGCTTGGCAGTGAGTGAGCAATCCAAATCCCAGCTTTTCCCAAAGTGCGCATATTGGCGATCAAACAGATCAAAACGCCAATTCCCATGACGGCGTAAAAAAGCGGATGGTCTTTGGCTTGAAAATGAAATCTCGAACCCACCACGACGATGGCGATCACAGCGCCAGCAAAAAATAAAATCCACGGTAGAATGAGATTGCGAATCACATTTATTTTCATGCTTCATCGAGTTTCACTGTGGAAACCTCGCCCCCAAATTGAAATGCAAAAATAAAAGCATAATGAAGCCTGGGCCTTTGGTCCAGCTTATCAGCTCAGAAAAGTCGCAGAATTTCAGCTTGGGGTGCTAAAACGCAGGAGTTTGCAGAGGTTTTGGCGCGGAAAGTCGCTCGCCGCTTGGAAACTAAGCGGCATCACCCTGACGGCGAGGCAATTTCTTTTGAACCTGATTCTGGTAAGCATTCTCACCAAAATACTTTTTGGCAGCTTCGTTGTAGGCTCGGGCGGCTTCTTCTTCGCTGGCGAAAAATCCAATGTGGATGGACTTTCCATCAACTCGAATGCCAGCTCTCCAGCATTTGTTCTTGGCGTAGAAAGACACGCCTTTATAAAGACTGGTGCCCTGCGTGCGGCTCTTTGGCAAAATTCTTTGCCGTTCTTTCATTGTGCAGACAATGAGATTTTCTTTGCGGTAATCAAAACCATTTTGAAATCGTCGCGGGTAAACCATCTCGCCTTTTTGCGGCTTCATCAGAAAAGCTCCCAAAGTCAGCATACGTGGGCCCTTTGCGGTCGACATTGTGGTCACCACTGTTTTGCGGCCTGATTTGGAAGTCACTGTCCGCCACGAGTGCTTCGAGACTTCATCAAAATCCTCGGCATCGATTTTAGCTTGATCTTTTCCTTTGTTGACGGGAATTGTTTTCCAGCTTTTGCTCATAATGACCTCATCAGACCATTATTTCACAGCTTGGAATTGAAAATAAGCAGCCGGACCTGAAGCTCTGTAAATTTCGACCGAGGTCTATGTGTCTAGGCCCTTTGATCCAGGATGTCCTCAATCAATTGATTGTAATGATTGTAAAATCAAAAAAAAGAGCTTCTCAGAAAGAAGCTCTTTTCAAAACAAAATTTTATTTTTACCTGAGAGCGGCTCGACGGTTTCCAACCACCATTCGGTAGATGAAAAGAACAAGCATGGCCCCTAGGACAGACATGAGAAAGCCTGCAGGTTCGCCTTCATTATACCATCCCAATGAAGCTCCGACCCAAGTTCCCAACCAGGCACCAATAATACCTAGAAGAGCCGTTAAGACAAAGCCCATGGGATCACGGCCCGGCATCAGGAAACGAGCGAGCAAACCGACGACAAGACCAATGACGATTGTTGCGATGATACCCATATGAACACCTCCTATTGCGAGACAAATATAGCAAAGACATTGCCAACCTAAGAGCCATTAGCGAGCTCTTCACGAAGAAAAATCAGTGCAAATTGCCCCACAGGGCGCGAATCCCAAGTTGTCAAAA
>JBGGMM010000230.1:0-12531 GCA_041288045.1 Pseudobdellovibrionaceae bacterium
GCTCAAAATTGAGTCTTAAAAACCCATGTTATCTTGCTTTCAAAATGAGAGAGCGAGGTTTCAAATGAATTTGAATTCTATCAACGATCCGACACTGATCGAAAGAACCGAAAAATTAGTTCGGCAGGAGCGGGAGCTGCTCACGACTGTTTTGCATCACTTGCGGGAAATCGATCGGCGGCGCTTGTATTCGGCACTTGGCTACAAATCGCTTTTAGACTTTGCAGTTCGCCGGCTGGGTTATCCAGAAGATCAAGCCTATCGACGGATTTCGGCTATGAAATTGCTCAAAGAAATTCCGCAAATCGAAGAGAAAATCAACGCCGGTGAGATTTCGCTGACGCACATTGGATTGGCGCAATCTCTGTTTCGCCAAGAAAAGAAAATCAATCAAAAAGAAATGTCACAGACTCAGAAACTGTCTGTTCTGAACCAAATCGCCAACAAGCCAGTCCGAGAAGCAGAACGAATCACGCTTTCTTTGAGCACTGCGCCCGAGTTGGTCAAGCCTGATCGAGTGAACCCTCTTTCTGCCGATCGAATCGAAGTAAAATTCACAGCAAGAGTCGGGGTTCAGGAAAAAATGGAACGACTGAAAGGCTGGCTTGCCCACCAGCATCCCACTCTTTCTCTCGGGGAGCTTTTTGAAATGCTCTGTGATTTGGGATTGAAAGAATGGAATCCAACGAAAACCGCGGCGCCGAGAAAACGTCGCGTCAGTCAATCCAAGTCTCAAGCGCAAATCAAGCGAGAGGTTTTTCTAAGAGCCAACAATCGATGTGAGAATTGCCAGTCGACTTATGCTCTTGAGGTGGATCATATCCAGCCGAAAGCTCTGGGTGGATCGGATGAAGCTAGTAATTTGCGGCTGCTTTGTCGAGCTTGCAATCAGCGAGCTGCTATTGATGCTTTTGGATTGGTGAAAATGGATGGGTATTTGCAGTCACTTTGATCCTTTCAAGCGTCAGCTCAAAGAAATCCATCCAAAAATCAGTTAGGAATTCTGAAAATCTGATTCGGCTGCCGAACCGAATACAGGATTCTGTACTGTATTCTGGATACCGTTAACCGTATCCGGGATTCTGGGGTTTCGGCCTTCGGCTATTGAAGATAAGGGTTGGTAGTGAGGGGCGGACTTGAACCGCCGACCTACGGATTATGATTCCGTTGCTCTAACCAGCTGAGCTACCCCACCGCGTTATCGATCTGAAGGAACAGAAAGAGATCTGGTTGTAGGGGAAGAGGGAACCCGTGTCAATAACTCTTGCTTTGAGTTGACTTCCCCTGTGCCTAAAAGTTGCAATCTCTCTGTGCACAAACCTGAGGGGGGACACAATGAAACTACCAAAGCTTTTTCGGGCCGCGCTTTTTTTGCCGCTCGTGCTAACAGCCTGTTCAAAAACTGAGCTTCAAAATCGCTCTTTTGAAAATGGCGATGTCGGAATTGAGGGAGATGCTGCCAATTCAAGACAAGCTTTGAAAGTGACCGATACCCTTGGGCAACCATTGGCTCAAGCTCGGGTGCTGATCGGAACTGCAGAAAATCAGCCCTTTGCTTCGAATTTCATCACAACCGATGATCAGGGACAGTTCAAAGCTCCGGCGGCTTGGACCAAAGAGGAATCTGTCACGATTGAGGCCAAAGGTTATGTGCGAGCCACATTTTTATCTCAGCTGCCAAAAGGTCAATCCTACCAATTGAGACTTTCGCCTCCAGCTGTGCAAATGGAGCTCAAAGGAATGGGGACTGGTTTCAAAACCAAAGACAATGACAATCTCGCTGATTTCGCTTTGATGATGCCGGCAGTTCGAAAATCAGATCTTTTTGCTTTTGATCTGAACATGTTCATGAGTTCCAAAACCGACAAAATCAGCATTTATGGCCAAGAGATTCTCATTCCGTCCAATGTGTCTCTGCCGAAGCAAAAAGAGAAATACGGACTTTTCCCGGTCACTTTGGAAAAACCAATTTTTCGACTGTACTTTGATGTTTTGGGGCAGCACAAAGTGGCCACTTTGAAAGGACAGTTTCCCTTCAAACAAGTGGTTGGCGAAATGCAGAACGCCAAGCCTTTTGTGGATTTGATCAATTATTTCAGTGTGCAAAGTGGAAGCTTGAGGGATGTCAGCATCACTCAGCCGAGCCAGTCTTTGGATTTACCTGTGGATGAAATTAAATTCGATGAAGCTCGCACTTTTCAATCGCCTGCTTTCAACTCTCAAGAGGATTTTCTTTTGGCCGTTGCCTTGAATCCAGTGAATGGCAAATACATGCCAACGGATTTCAAAAATGTGTTGGCGCAAACGGAAGCGAAGCTCAATACCATTTCCGGAAGTCCTGCCGAACTTTTGGTGGTTCTGAAAAAGAAATCTGAGCAAATGATTTTTGCTGGCGGCAAGCTGAGTGCCGCTTTTGTCGCTTTTCAAAACGGAGCTCGTCCCTCGCTTTTGCCTCTGATCGAAAATCCACATGTGGTCAGTGTTTCTGAATTTCGAGTGCAAGTGCCAGCAGCTCCTGCAGGCATTCAGCCGGTCGCCACTTATTCTGTGCTTTCATCTGTGCAGAGATTTGGGACTGCCCCCCAAGTGACAGAAATTTCCACTCCCTATTGGGATGTCTATGGTCCCAATTGGCAATCAGAAGTGAAGCTTCCCGAATGGCCAGGTGGAACTTTTCCTGGGGGCCTGAAGCGTTGGGAAGTGTCTTTGGTCGGGACCCAGGGACGGCAAAAACCCTTTGCCTTCAGTCCTCGAATCCTTGAAACTGTGACTCATGCGACTCACAGTGCGAGCGATTTTTAGTCTGCTCTGCGGATTGTGGCTGGTGGCTTGCGCGTCTCAGGCCCCCAGTCAAAATACGAAAAATTTGAAGCTGACTCAGCAGAAAGTTTTTTACTTTCCCTATGACAGTGTCTGGCGGGCGGCTCAGTTGGCTTTGAAATATCCAATTGCTGTGAACAATATGGACCACGGCGTGCTTGAAACGGATTTCATTCGCGGCGATGATGGATTTATTTCTCCGACAGTTGAAAAAGTTCCGTCTTCGGGAATTCGCTACAAGATCACTCTGACTTTGGTCAAAGGCAAAATCGATGGTCGGGACGGGGTGCGAGTGACGATCCAAAAGCAGCTCGAGAAAAAACGGGATTTCTTTTCCGAAGTGGAAGCGCTGAATTCAGATGGTCTCGAGGAAAAAGTCCTTTTTTACAGAATTGAAAGAGAACTCATCATTGATGAAGGGTTGAAAAAAGCGGCAAAAAGTTCAAGCAGCTCTGAATCGCAAGGAAAGTAAATTGGCATGGAAGCCAAACAGAAATTGCTCGATTGGTACCAGAGAAATGAAGTCAAATTGCAAGTTTTCGTCTTTGTGGCGGGATTTATTTTTGACTATTTCACAGCAGATGAAACCGATCTCTTCACCACCATTCAACAGGTTGTCTACCTCGTTGCCATTGCCTTTATTCTCAGTTTTGAGCATCTGGTTGAAAGTCAGGTGATTCAGTTGAAAAATCCTGATTCCAAGTGGTGGCAGTACCGGGGTCTGGGTCTGCATTTCATTCTTGGGAGCCTTCTCAGTCTTTATTCTTTTTTCTTTCTCAAAAGTGCTTCGATTTTCAACTCTATGATTTTTGTCGTTCTCTTGATGGCGCTTTTGGTGGCGAATGAATTGCCAAGTGTGCAAAAGTCCGGATTGAACATCCGCTGGGCCCTTTGGGTGCTTTGTCTGTTTTCGTTTTTCACTGTGCTCTTTCCTTTGTTATTCGGTTTTGTCGGTTGGGTTCCCTTTCTGTTGGCCGCTCTGGCGACGACTCTCGGCCTGTATTTGCATTTTCGCTGGATGATGAAAAGGCAAAAAAATTTCGCCGATTTGAAAAGAGCCTTCCTGATCCCAGGCGGGACAGTGGTTGGAGTTTTTGTTGTCCTTTATTTTTTGCATTTGATCCCGCCAGTTCCACTGGCCGCGAAAAATATGGGCGTTTATCATCAGCTGGAAAAAGTGGATGGCAAATTTATTTTGTCGCATGAAAAACCCTGGTGGAAATTCTGGCAAACAGGCGATCAGGATTTCAAGGCCCGTCCTGGGGATTCGATTTTTTTCTATGCGCAAATTTCATCACCAGCTAAATTCGCCGACCAGGTGGTCATTCACTGGCTCTATAAAGATCCCCGCCAAGGTTGGATGAGTTCAGATAAAGTCCGAATGGGCATCTCAGGTGGTCGTAAAGAAGGATTTCGAGGCTACTCGGTCAAGAAAAATTACCAAAGCGGAGACTGGCGAGTGCAAGTCGAGACCACCGATGGTCGTGAAATTGGTCGCTTGTATTTTGAACTGATCCCTGACACAAGCATTGAAGAACGACATTGGATCCGCAGCGAATTTTGACAAATTCAAGACGAAATTTTTCTGCCTTTCATCATGAAAGAGGAACTTTTCGTTCTTTCTGTCAAAGTCTCCTGTAAAAAGATTGCTCCCTTACAAGGAGTTCATCTCGCGTGATTTTTTCTGAAAATGAAGATCTCGGCAAACTCAGCCACTCGCTCATTCACCTCGGATTTCTGATGGCTCAAGGGAATCCTCAAGACCCAAAAGCCCAAAAATTGATTTCAAAACTGGCCCGAGTTCTTCAGAAAATTGATCTGGAAGGACGGCTGATGGACAATTTGCGCTTTTTTCAGGGAACAGGTCTCAATGAAGCACAAAAACTTCGAGTTTATGAAGTGCTGATCAAAACTCTTTCACAAATTCAAAAAGGCCGAGGGTATCGGCAAAATTTAAATGACGCCGGTGAATGTCCTCAAGAAGTCTTTCAGTCCTGGAGACAGAAAGTCGAATTGCAAAGAGGAGCTTGGACTGGGTTTGCACTGCTCGTCGGGGCCATCATCGCTTCGACAGAGACCTGTGAAAAATGGTTGCAACAGTACGGCCTTCGCATTGGCGTTTATCTGGAGCTGCAAGAAGAAGTGAAAAAAATCAACAGAGGTTGCACTTTGAGAAGGCCCTGGGTGCAAAGCCCAGAGCAGATTTCACTGGAGCTCAGCTCGATCCTCAATCACTTGAAAAAAGATCTGAGCGAAGCTTCCTTGGCCTATCAGTTTTTAAATAATTTTGGTCTGAAATGGAGCCACTCTCTAGAAGAGCAGCCCCATTGAGAGATCACTCGGCTGTGATTTCTCAGTCTTAGAGCAGGGCTTTTTTCAAATTCTGATCGAGAGCTTCCAAGAAAGGCTCCGTGTTCATGTATTTATCGGCAGGAACTTTGTCGCCGTAAATGCAAACTGCCAAATCCTTTGTCATTTTTCCGCTTTCAACAGTTTCAACACACACGCGCTCCAGCGTCTGAGCGAAGCGAATGAGTTCTGGATTGCCGTCCAATTTTCCTCGGTGCTCAAGGCCTCGAGTCCAAGCAAAAATTGAAGCGATCGGATTGGTGGACGTGGGTTTTCCCTGTTGATGCTGTCGGTAATGGCGAGTGACGGTTCCGTGAGCCGCTTCTGCCTCCATCGTTTTGCCATCGGGAGTGATCAACACAGAAGTCATCAGTCCCAAAGATCCAAACCCTTGAGCGACCGTATCTGATTGAACGTCACCATCGTAGTTTTTGCAGGCCCAAACAAAATTTCCATTCCATTTCAAAGCCGAGGCGACCATGTCATCGATCAAGCGATGTTCATAGGTGATTCCAGCAGCTTCAAATTTTGGTTTGAATTCCTTTTCATAGAGCTCTTGGAAAATATCTTTGAAACGACCATCGTATTTTTTCAAAATCGTATTTTTGCTTGAAAAGTACAAAGGCCATTTTTTGGTCAAAGCGATATTGAAACAGCTTTTGGCAAATCCGCGGATGGATTCGTCCGTGTTGTACATGGCAAGCGCCACGCCATCACCTTTGAATTGATAGACTTCGTGAGAAATTTTCTCGCCATTTTCGCCTTCAAAAGTGATTGTCAGTTTGCCTTTGCCTTTGGTGACAAAATCAGTGGCTCGGTACTGGTCGCCGAAAGCATGACGGCCAATGCAGATCGGAGCTGTCCAGTTGGGAACAAGCCGTGGAACATTCTTGCAAATGATCGGCTCACGAAAGACGGTTCCATCTAAAATGTTTCGGATCGTGCCATTTGGTGATTTCCACATCTGTTTCAGATTGAATTCTTTCACTCGGGCTTCGTCCGGTGTGATTGTGGCGCATTTCACGCCCACATTGTATTTTTTAATGGCTTCGGCAGCTTCGACTGTCACGCGGTCTTCAGTCTTGTCGCGATTTTCCATCCCCAAGTCGTAATATTTCAAATCAATTTCCAAGTAAGGGAGAATCAATTTTTCACGGATGAAATGCCAAATAATGCGAGTCATTTCATCGCCATCAAGTTCGACAACGGGATTGGCCACTTTAATCTTTTTCATAGCTCTCCTTCGGAGTTTCAGAATAAGCCGGAACCCTTTATTTAAGCGAAAGAGCAGTTTTTTGTCGATTTCAATCCGAGCCTCAGCCTAGTGCGCAATCAGTCTCATTTTCACTCTGTCTCAAAGTGAGAGCGGCCTTTGAACCCCCCAACACTCTGCTATAATCGATAGAGCGAGGTTTTATGGCAATTCCCCTGAAGAAGGAACGGCTTGCAGAAAAGCTTTTAAGCTCTGCGGCTCGGCGAAAGCTGGGACTGCTGGCTTTCTGTTTCCTTCTTGCAACACCTTTTCTGTGGATCGAATGGGAAAGTGAAGGGGATTCCGAATCTCCTTTGAGCGAAATTTTTATGACCCGAGACCTGGATTCGAAGGATGATCTCCCTCAACCTGTGGCAGAACGCACAACGATCTCTGAGTCCTCGCGGGTGGCCATCGAATCTCTCTTCAACGACATCAAAACTCATCCCGAAAATCAGGAAAAAAGCCTCAAAGAATTGCGCCGGCTTTTACAAGAGGTCTTTGCCGGTCAAGAGGACTGTTGGTCCTGTGAAGGCACTGCCTTTTTTGATCGTTTCGATCAAATCGCTGGGCAAGGTCAAGCTCGCAAACCCATTGGCCTTCGAGAGTGGATTGAGCAAGGCGATGAAGCTTTTGACAAGGAAGATCCCGAGTTGGCGCGGAAGTACTACTCCAAGGCGCTTCAGGTCATGGATGAAAGAGTTTTTCAACCAGATGAGAGCATCGATGAAAAATCTTTGGAAAGACTGCAAAAGCGCTGTGTGGAATTGGATTGCCGCTGATCATCAGAGCTTGCTCTTGGCGCTTAATCTTTTTCCAATAGGGACATGAAGGCCTTTTGTTTTCTTTTCATTTTTCTACCTTCCATTTTTGCTTTTGCTCAATCTCGCCCCTATCGGAACTCTTCTCGGCCGGTGACAAAGCCCTCTTTCACTTATGATCTGGGTGCTTCCACTGGAAATTACAACAATCGGTCTTACACAGAAATTCAGTTGGGTTTGAATTGGTTTTTGCAAGAGTATTTCATTTGGCGGAATGCTCTTTTCACTCGCTTCGGGACAGGGTCAGAATCGGCAGCAGGATTGGACACATCCGCACGCTTGAATTACGACTCTCCTGGAGAAAATGGTGGCTTGGGTTTGAATGTTTTTGCCGGCCCTGGGTACCGTATTTCAAAAACCGAAAACACCGGTGTTTTCGGTGAGGCCGGAATCACTTTAAGAGCCTCTGGACTTGCTGTTGGAGTGGGCGTGAAGTCGATTCAATACAATTCACCTGGGACTGATTCCCTCGGGCGAGATTTGCCGAAAACTGACACTTCGGTCTTTTTGATCTTGGCCGCTGGTGGAGCCTTTTAGGAAAAGCTCTTTTTGAAGAGCCGCTAAGACTTCAGATTTTTCCTGCGGAGAATTCAAGTCATGAATCGCCGCCTTGAAGTCCGCTGAAAATGAGCTCTGATCCACCTCATTCAAAAAAACCTTTTGCAAGCCTTGCTGACAAAAAATCGCCTTCAAGTATTTCAATAGGTGGGCGCCATGAGAATTCATATCGGCGCAGGCATATTCAAATTGCGAGGCTAAATGCGGATTTTGTGAAAGTGCATTCTGGACTGCCGGCTGTCTCCAGAGCTCCAGCATCCATCTGGAAAAGCCAATCTGCACATTTCTCTGCTCAGGATTTTGAAAAAAATGATCGGCATGAATCAAATCGTGCAGTGTGAAACTGAGAGGGTCTCTTTCGCCAAGGATATAGGAAGAGAGTTCTGCCAAATCGGTGACACAAGTGACACAGCGAAAGCCGGAGCTTTGCCATTTCAAAATACTTTCCGTATCGGGAACATGAAAACAAAGCTCCAGGGGGTAATTCCCCTGCGCCCATCCTGACAGAGAGCGGTTGACGGAAAGAGGAATCCCTCGCAAAGAAAAAGTCTGCAGAGTGGAAAGCGCGCATTTGGGATCGCCAGATTGAAGGCGAGCGCCTTTCCAGTCTTTCGGACGAAGCATTTGCAAACCAGTGAGGACATAAGAAGCAACAAATTCGACTGGTGAAATCTGTTTTTGCAACAAATCTTGCTTTAGATTTTGGACAGAAGGGAAAAAAGCAGCGGCAAACGAAGGACAGTCCTCTGGAAGCAAAAGATTTTTTCGGTAACGACCCTTTCTCATCTGGGACTGAGTATCAGTTCTTGTTATTGAGGCCAAGACATTCTTAAAATAGTGAGATGTTGATGGATCGAATTGAAATTCTTGGAACTGCTCTTTTTGCCTTGGCTGTTTTGCACACTTTTGTGGCTTCTTATTTCGTTCGATTTTCACATCGATTTCCGAAAGGGTCAGGTCGAGAGGCCTTTTTTCACCTTTTAGGTGAGGTCGAAGTGGTCTTTGGTTTTTGGGCAGCGATCCTGATGCTGATCCTTGCCATCATGGAAAGTCCTCAATTTGCTATCAGCTATCAAGAGTCCTTGGATTTCACCGAGCCGCTCTTTGTTTTTTGTATTATGGTGGTGGCAGCGACCAAGCCCCTCTTGCAAGCCGCTCGGGGATTCATTGCCCGCATGGGAGCGCTTCTTGCCAAGATTTTAAAATTGCCTCAGGCCCCGGCTGATATTTTTGTGATTCTGACATTGGGACCTCTTTCTGGCAGTTTGATCACCGAGCCTGCAGCGATGACTGTGACAGCCTTGCTTTTGGCTGCCATGATTCGAAAACCTGAAAAAAGATTCATGTATTTTCTTTTGGGAACTCTGTTTGTGAATGTCTCGATCGGTGGGGCATTGACACATTTTGCGGCCCCTCCGATTTTGATGGTGGCTGGAAAATGGGAATGGGGTCTGGGCTATGTCTTTAGCCACTTTGGTTGGAAGAGCCTTCTGGCTGTGACTTTGAATTCATTGATCTTTGTTGGCTTGAATTTTCGCAAGATTCAAGATTGCTGTCAGTCCCTCAATGAAAAAGAAGACATGGTCAGCTCTTCTTCGTGGTGGGTGGCAGTGACTCACCTTGGATTTTTAGTGGGCTTGGTTCTGACTTCTCATTACAAATCGACGATGATGGGGATTTTCCTTTTCTTTTTGGGATTCACAGCTGTGACAAGAAAATATCAGTCTGGCCTTCGCTTTCGCGAAAGTCTTTTGGTCGCTTTCTTTCTTGGTGGAATTGTCATGTTCGGTGGTTTTCAGCGTTGGTGGTTAGAGCCAATTCTGACCACTCTTGAACCTGGAATCCTCTATCTTGCAGCGACTGCTTTGACGGCAATTACTGACAATGCCGCTTTGACTTTTCTGGGATCGCAAGTTCCTCATCTTTCGGAGGCGGCGAAATATTTTCTGGTTGCTGGTGCCATTGCTGGCGGTGGATTGACGGTGATTGCCAATGCCCCCAATGCGGCTGGCTATTCGGTGCTTCAGAAATTTCTGCCCAATGGATTGAATTCGGGCGCTTTATTTGTCGGGGCGTTGATTCCAACCTTGGTGGCGGTTTTGGCTCTGGGTCTGCTTTGAGCCCTAAAAAAACAAAACCCCACTTCTCAGCAGGGTTTTGTCATTTCAATTCTTAAAAATTGAAATTAGTGATCTGCAGGTGCGCCAGCAGCGGGAGCAGCAGGGGCAGCGGCAGCAGCGCCTTCAGCAGCAGCTTTGCCTTTTTTCTTTGCTGGCTTTTTTGCTTTAGCGTGAGCATCTGCAGGAGCAGAAGCAGCGGCATCAGCAGGAGCAGCAGGCTTTTCTTCGTGGTGCTCAGCAAATGAAACACCAGTGACAAGGAGAAGAGACGCGATAAGAGTTAGAGCTTTCATAGAACCTCCTTAAGGTTGCTTTGTTCTTCCAATACTGTTGGATTCCTTAAGGATAAGACTCTTTTTCAAAAGGTCAACTTGTAGAATCTAAAATTTTGTGGAATTTGTTTTGTTGTTTTTTTCCTGCATAAAATAAAAGTCCAATAAAGACATCAGAGATTTATAGTGAATGGCCATGGCTTTTCTCTCTGGAGATTCCTCTGCAGGAACTAATTTTTCATACTTTCCAGCCCAGTCAAAATAAGAGGCATTCGATTTCCCCAACATCAGTGCACCGCCAGCTGGACCAACGACCAGTCCTGATGAGTGAAGGGCATAATGAGGTGCTTTAAGATCGAATAAATTCACCCCAAGCGCATCGTAATCAGCATTTGAAAGGCTGAGGTGGTAGAGAGTCGGAAAAATGTCCATGTGAGAACCGAAAGTGTCGGCCGACAATTTCAAATTCAATTCGGGAGGAGTGTAGAGGTAAAAGGGGACGGACCACTTCTGCAGGATTTCTTCGTCGCTAAAATTAATCAGCAAAAAGCCGTGATCTCCAGTCGCTGCAACAAAAGTCCGTTCAGCCAAAGGAGAGCTCTTCAAAGTGCTGAGGAACTCTCCCAATTTTTGATTGGAATAATAATAAGTTTTAAATCGATTTTCGATGATTTGTTTTTCGCCGACTAAGCGACCTTTGAGGTCATCGGGAAATTTCTGTTCAGGAACTTTGAAATCCGATGGGATTTGGTAGGGAGGGTGGTTGGTTGTGGTCATCACCAAAATCATCTGTGGTTTTTCAGCTTCTTTGAGAATTGTGAGGACATAACGAAAAACGTCCTCATCATAAATACCCCAATCGTGAACTTCTTTGAACTTTCCGAGCTTGGCTTCAATGTCAACGTCGCCTTCGACATATTGAAATCCTTGATGGCGAGCAAATTTATCCATGTCTCGCCAGCCGGGATTCCCGCCATAAATAAAACGGGTTTCGTATCCGGCCTTGGCAAAAATTCGAGCCGGACTTGAGCGAAAGGGAACTTGTAAATATTGACTCTCAGTCAAAAAAGCACCGATCGGTCGATGCGCGACACTGATCATCAGTGAACTTAAGCTCCCAGTTGTTGAGCTTGCTGAAGGTAAAAAATTCTTCAGGAACAAATCTTGTTGGATGTGTTTTTCAAATTCTCCCAAAAGATTGAAATCTTTTGATTGATAGCGCAACCAATGAGCTCCAAAGCTTTCCATCATGAGGACGACCACATGAGGTCGTTTTTTTTCAGCCCACTCGTTCACTGGGGTTTGATGATGAAAAAGTTCAAGTGGATTTTCGGGAACTTTTTCCAGAGGCAAGCGAAAGTAATCGGCAAAAGCTTCTTTGGCATCCTGATAGCCAAAGTATCTGAGGTTGTTGTCCCACTCGGCATTTTGCTGGCGGCGTAATTTAAAGCTTCTGTAAAGAGCATGCACTCCGTTACTTGGAAGATAATTGATAAACGGATCACGCGACACAACAGAATCCGCAGGGGTCAATGGAAACAAACCAAAGCTGCCTCGCCCAAGAAAGAAAACAAAAACCAAAGCCACAAGGCTAACCAATGGCAACACGAGCCAGGGGACCTTCTCAAAAGATCTTTCAAAATCAGGAGCTTTGAGGCTTCGCTTCAACAAATGAAATAAACAAAAAAGACAAAGTGCAGTGATTAATAAATACCAAATGACCGGGTAATTTCGCCAAAAAGTGAGCAGCAGAGCTTTGGTGTCATCTTCGACCAGAGCGAAAACTAAAATATTAAAGTGATCTTGAAAATAGGAATAATACTTTGTGTCTATGGCGAGAAGAATTCCGATCAGAGAAAAAAAGAGAAAATAATAGGGTCTCACCCAGCGCGAAAAAAAATGATAGAAATTTTCGCTGCGCAAATGAGCTGCGATAATCAAATAGAGAGTGGGAAGAGCCAAGAGATATCCCAAAACGGAACCATCGAATCGAAGTCCTAATGCAAAGGCTTTCCAAAGATCCATGGTCCAGTTGGCGCTTTGTCCATAAATCAGCAGAGCGGCAAAGCGAAAACAACTCATAAAGACTAAATAAAATGCATTTATAGTTAGGAGTTTGCAAAGCCATTTGAAAAAATATTTTAAAGATTCAGCAACTGTGAGCTTGAGCATACCGACCTCAACCGCGTCGAGAAAAAAAAGGTTTCCAACTGGGGATTTGTTCCCTACATTGAACTGATGTTTCAAGGAAAAGTCATCCTCGTAGTCGACGACGAAGCGGATTTGCGAGAAATCATTCGCGATGAATTGCGCTTCGAAGGTGCGACTGTCTATGAAGC
>JBGGMM010000231.1:0-3283 GCA_041288045.1 Pseudobdellovibrionaceae bacterium
CGAGCACATTGCCATAGCGAACGACTGAGAATTTTAAATTTCGATGACCACGAATATTATTGGCAGCAATAAAAAGCTTATCTGAACAGAGCTTAGTGGCCCCGTAAAGATTGATCGGAGCTGCCGCTTTGTCCGTAGACAGAGCGACGACATTTTGGATGCCGCAATCGAGAGCCGCGTTCACAACATTTTCCGCACCCAAGACATTGGTGCTGATGCATTCAAAGGGATTGTATTCGGCAATTGGCACATGCTTTAAAGCTGCCGCGTGCACGATGATGTCAATCCCTTCGCAGGCTCGCTTGAGTCTTTGGCCATCGCGAACATCACCAATGAAAAAGCGAACTTGAGGATACTTGGATTCAGGGTAGAGCTGAGCCATTTCGTACTGCTTCAGCTCATCACGTGAATAAATAACCAGGCGCTTGATATCCGGATATTTTTTAAGAACGGTTTCGACAAATTTTTTGCCGAAAGAGCCGGTTCCGCCTGTCACTAAGATTCGCTTGTCCGAAAGCATCGAAGGTCCCCTTAGATGTGAAATTGAATCTGAATTTTTATCTGCCCACCAGGGGAAAGACAATAGCGCCACGCGTCTTTTGATTCACGACTCCATGACTTATAAATAAACTTCGGAGGCTCCTCTTGGGACGTGCAGGTAAAATACTCTTGGTCATTTCTGACCTCTGCCTCTATTTGGGGAGTGTGTTATTAGTCACCTTTCTTCGCGAAGGCATCGATTTCGAGAAAGTGGTCACTTCTTCGGGTCATTGGTTTATCGCTGCGACCTTGGTTCTTTTTCTTTACATTTTTGGTTCCTACGATCTGACTCATTCAACTTCTTCGACCCGTTTGATCGGCCGGACTTTTTTGGCTCTTTTTATGGGCTTGGTTTTGGTGATTTTTGTGCACTACCTAGGCGCGAAAGATCGGGCTGGTATTTTCGGCCGTGGAATCCTTTTTGGCTCATTCGGCCTTTTTGGTTTTCTGGCGCTTCTGGTACGTTGGGGTTTGAGCTCCTACCTGAAACAGACTTTCCGGAAAGCTCGCTTTCTTCTGGTGGGAACTGTCGAGGACAGTCAAAAATTCAGGCAGGATTTGACGAAAAATCCTTTTCGCAGCCAAATGTTTTATTGCTTAGATCAAAAAACCAATGAGATCTCGGATTCCGTTTTAGGAACTTGGGATTCTTTGGCGAAAATTCTGAGCACTCCCTTTCAAACAGTGGTTGTGTCCACGAGCCAGGCCTTTCCAGAAGCTGCCATGAGCGCTCTTTTGCGCTCACGATTTGAAACCAACCGGGTCCGGGATATTACCGATTTCTACGAAGAAACTTGGAAGAAAGTTCCCCTGAGCCATTTGAATCCTCAGTGGTTCCTATCTGTTGATGGCTTTAATCTGATGGGAAATCCCATTCGGATTCGACTGAAGCGTTTGATGGACGTGATCATTTCCACTTTGATGATCATTTTCACTTTGCCTTTGATGCTCCTCACTGCCATTGCCATTTATTTTGAGAGCCCAGGTGGAGTGATTTATAGGCAAGTCCGCACAGGTCGAGGTGGAAAAACTTTTGTCATTTTCAAATTTCGCTCCATGGTCCAAGACGCCGAAAAATCGGGAGTTCAATGGGCGCAAAAAAATGATTCGCGAGTGACTCGTTTGGGAGCATTTATTCGCAAAGTTCGAATCGATGAGTTGCCGCAACTTTTCAATGTGCTGGAAGGTTCCATGAGTTTTGTCGGCCCCAGACCCGAAAGGCCTGAGATCATCGAGGATCTGAAAACGAAAATTGAGTATTATAATTTTCGTCATTTGGTTCAGCCCGGACTGACAGGTTGGGCGCAGATTCTTTATCCCTACGGAGCCAGCATCGACGATGCCAAAGAGAAGCTTCAGTATGACCTTTTTTACATCAAAAATTATTCTCTTTGGTTAGATATCTCGATCATTTTAAAAACCATCACGGTCGTTCTGTTGGGACGGGGACGCTAAATTGCAAAAGCCCCTTCGCATTTTGCAATTGGGAAGATTTGATTTTTCAGAAGAAAAAGGCGGCGTTCAGTTTTATGCCGAAAGCCTTTTTCAATTTTCACCAAAAGAAGTCGTCATCGACCAATTGGTTTCAGCCCGTGGTCCGAAAACCAAAGTTCAAGCTCTTGGAAATCGTCTGAAAGTTTCTGTGGCCACTTACGGCACCTGGCTTTCAGTTCCATTTTCACCTTTGATTTTCTTTTGGGTGTGGCGACTGGTCTGGAGTCGAAATTATGATCTCATTCATTTGAATTTTCCCGATCCACTGGGAATGCTAGCGACTTGGTTTTTACCAAAAAAAATACCAAGAGTGGTCACGTGGCATTCAGATGTGATCCGCCAAAAAAAAGCGCTGAGATGGTACATGCCCATGGTTCAAGCTTACATGCAAAAAGTTTCAAAGATTTTGGTGGCGACCCCCATGCATTTGTCCTCTTGCCCACAATTGAAATCCCTCAAAATGGATCCTAAAATCCAAGTCATCGAATTTGGTTTGGATCCCAGCAAATGGGATCTGTCACCCGCAAACCAAGCCAGTGTTCAAGCTTTGCGTCGACAGTACCCACAAAAGCTTTTGCTTTTCACTTTCGGAAGACACGTCTATTACAAAGGCTACGAATATTTAATCGAATCCCTCAAAGACCTCAAAAATGTGCATCTGTGGTTAGGGGGCAGCGGCCCTTTGACAGAGGCCCTCAAGGACCAAGCTGAAAAGCAAAATGTGAATGACAAAATCACTTTCCTAGGAAAAATCCCCGACGAAGACATTCCCATTTTCTTACACGCCTGCGATATCTTCTGTTTCCCCTCAGTCGACACTTCAGAAGCTTTCGGTTACGCCCAACTAGAAGCCATGATGTGCGGCAAACCTGTCATCTCAGGTGATCTCAAAAACGGCGTGAATTATGTCAACATCAACGGCGAAACAGGTCTGGCAGTGCCACCTAGAGATGCAAAGGCACTGGCAGCCGCTATCCAGAAACTACAAGCAGATCCTGAGCTTCGAGATAAGCTGGGAAAGAGCGCGAAAGTCAGAGCGAACGAGCTGTTTACTGTTCAGAGAATGGTAGAAAAGACTCTGAAGGCTTTTGAAAAGCTGAAAAGCGAATAATCCTCGCAAATTTCCAAGCAAAATCCACAACAAACGCCTCGACCTAAAGCCCAAGGGGTATCGGTCACATCTCAAGAATCCAAAGCCAACCTCCTTCCCAAAACTCGTGGGTCGGTCTTCCTGACACGTTCATCCTGG
>JBGGMM010000232.1:0-4427 GCA_041288045.1 Pseudobdellovibrionaceae bacterium
TCCACCCAAAGAGCACTCAGGGCCCTGCCCCTGAAAGCGAAAACGAAGAGGATCACGGAGACGAAGAATGATTCAAACAGGGCAGCGATTGATTCTGATTTTTTCGCTGCTCTTTCTCACTGTGGGCTGTGACCAAGCCACAAAAGCTTTGGCTCGCGACACTTTGCCCACAACCGGTCCTCTGACGTATTTTCAAGGCATGATCCGCTTGGAACATGCCGAAAATCCCGGAGCTTTTCTGAGCTTGGGGGCCCAGCTCCCTGAGCATCTTCGAACTTTGATTTTTACGGTCACTGTCGCTTTGGTTCTTATTTCAGGTCTGATTTACCTTCTCATTCAGAAAGGTCTGGACTGGCCGCAAACTCTTGCCGGCAGCCTTTTATTAGCAGGGGGATTTGGCAATCTGATGGATCGAATGGTCAAAGGAACTGTGACAGATTTTTTAAATTTCGGTATTGGAAGTTGGCGGACGGGGATTTTTAATTTGGCCGATATGGCGATTGTCACGGCAATCCTGATTCTCGTTTTTCACCAGAGAATTCAAAAATATTTCACGCAGCTTTCAAAAATTTAAGGGCCGACCAAATTTCAAAATCTGAACAGGAAATCGGCCCTCGAATTTTTAATGGCGTCTTTTCTTCGGCTTCTGCTTTTTCGCTTTTTTCGTTTTTTCGCTGGCGACTCCGCGATTGGCTTTTTTCTTTTTACTAGATTTGCCGCCATGCTGCCGGGCCGACATCTGAGTGCCAGAGTTCGAAGCCACAAAGTACTGGCTAGCAGCAGAGTAGCCTACAGATTTAGCTTCAGCGCTCCAGGCGAAAGCCAAAGTTGCTAACATCAAGAGGGTGGTCTTAGTGAAGTCTTTCATGATTTGTTCTCCTTCAAGCTCGACTTTTATTCGGGAAAAACCGGGTCGAGCTGAAGGAAAAACTCTGAACGCCTCACACTGAGACGAAGAGAGGTCTATTTTCGATAATATTCAATATCCAGATTGAGATTGATCGGCGAGCTTTGGCAATCCGAGGCATCGTCATTGTCACCTGTGGTGATCATTCCGACTTTGACTTGCTGTGGATTCGTCATTCCAAGGACATTTTGAATCACTCGCTCATTGAAGCTCAGAAGGATTCTTCCAGTCGCCTGAGTTTGTGGAAATAAGCAGTCCGAGAGGCCATCGGCCTTGCCAGCGCAGTACTGTTTTTCTGGCAACGAATCGCTGGGGTCGTTCAGATCTCGTTTGTCTTTCATGTTATCTCGAAGGCGAATCCAGTCGTATTTGTAAAAACCGTTTTGGCTTTGAAGGTGCTCACTGTAATTCGCTGTGGAAGCCAAAATAAAATCATTGAGAGTGAGAAAGATATTGTCGTCATATTTGAAGACCTGCTCTTGGAAATTGTCCATTTTCACATTGCACACAACCGCATCGGCAGGAATCACAGCCGAAACGTATCTTTCTTTGCGAGCTGAGAGTCTGTTTTGTACGTTCCCTTCCCAGTTGTCATTGATTCCCCACTGACATTTCTCATTGTTGGTGAAATTGACCTGGGTTTTCAAAACAGAAATCCGACCGGTGGCTTTGGCGTCGGCGCAGTTTTTAATCAGATCTTCGACTTCAGGGGGAATATTTTCCTTGATGGCCTGAGGGTCTGAATTATTCAGATCCGTGGCGGCCACTTTGGCGCAGTTCTGAAAAAGTGCAAAGCCTAGGGCGCAGGCGGCTACGATGGCGACGGCAACTTTTGTGCGATAGAAAGCAATAGGCTGTGATGACATATCAATCCCCCTCCACTTATTTTGTTACAAATTGAGAAACTTCTCGAGATCATTTTGAAACTTGTCTCATCTTGAGACTACCAAAGTCCAGGCCGACCAAATTACGTCTCTGATATCAATAACTTAGGGCCTGGGTCTGGAGCCTTTATTCGGGCTTGGTTTTTTGAAGGGGTCCAGGGATTTCCCTTGTCTTTTTGGCTCCTCGAGTCTATTTCTAATCCCTCAATAAACGTCTGAGTTGTTGATCAAGGACATTGAATGGCGCCTAAGAGTTCCAATGGTTGGGACCGCCTGCTCGGAGGAAGGAAACAAATGGCTGCGAAAATCAAAACGCATTCAGGTGCAAAGAAGCGTTTCCAGCTGCTCAAAGGCGGCAAAGTGAAACGCAAGCAAACAGGCATGAGACACTTGAACTCACACATGAGTTCAAAACGCAAACGTCATCTCGGCGACATGGTGTATGTCGATGATGCTAACTATCTGCAAATCCGCAGATGCTTGGTATTCTAAGAGGGAGATGAAAAATGCGCGTTAAAGGTGGATTTACAAATCGTCGTCGTCACAAAAAAGTTCTGAAAAGAACGAAAGGCTATTACTCAGCCGGCTCCCGAGCTTATATCCATGCGGTCGAGAAAAACGATCGCGGGATGGCTTACGCTTACAAGCATCGCAAGATGAAAAAGCGTGAATTCCGTGCTCTGTGGAACCAGCGGATCAATGCAGCCGCTCGTTTGAACGGAACCACTTACTCTCGTTTGATCGGTGGACTGATCAAAGCGGGTGTTGAAGTGAACCGCAAAATGTTGTCTGAACTTGCAGTCAGCGATGCAGCTGCGTTTTCGGCACTTTGCAAACACGCCATGCAACCGGCTTAATCCCCATTGGGGGTAAATAATGGCCGAACAAAGACCGGCAGACTTTTCAAGTTTTGAGCGCCGCAAGCAGGATCATATTCGCTTAGCGATGGATCCGCGGACTCAAGCCACAGGAGCTGCCGGTTTTGATTTTGTGAGACTCACTCACGAAGCTCTTCCGGATCTGAATTTTTCCGAAGTCAGCCTGCAAACTCAAATTCTTGGTGTCGTTTGCCAGTCTCCTTTTTTCATCAGCTCAATGACAGCTGGTCACAGTGATGGTGAGAAAATCAATCTGCGTCTGGCAAGGCTTTCCGATCAAAAACAAATTCTGATGGGTGTTGGATCGCAGCGAAAAGAGCTGACAGATCCATCTGCAAGCCAAGAGTGGAAGCAGATTCGCAAAGAAGCACCAAAAGCTCATTTTCTTGGAAATCTGGGAATCGCTCAGATCATTCAAACTCCAGTTTCGGAAATTCAAAGATTGGTGGACACTCTCGAAGCTCGAGGTCTTTTTGTTCACCTCAACCCCTTGCAGGAATGCCTTCAGCTGGAGGGAACGCCACAGTTCAAAGGTGGACTGTCGGCATTGGAAAAGCTGGTGAAATCTCTTTCAGTCCCCGTGATCGTCAAAGAAGTGGGATGTGGACTTTCGGCTTCCACTTTAAAGCGTCTTTCTGCAGCTGGAGTTCAGTATGTGGATATCAGCGGGCTTGGCGGAACTCATTGGGGACGACTGGAGGGCCTTCGTGCTTCAGAGAAAAGTCCTTCCTTTCAAGCTGCGCAAGTTTTTAAAAATTGGGGACTTCCCACACTTGAGTCTTTGCTCGAAGCCCGAGAAATTTTTGATCGTTCGCAAATCTTTGCGTCAGGGGGTGTGCGAAGTGGGCTTGATGCTGCTAAATTATTGGCCATGGGAGCTTCAGCCGTGGGTGTGGCAAAACCTTTCTTAGAAGGGGCTTTGCAATCGGATGAAGTTTTATGGGATGTTTTAGAACAATTTGAATTGGAACTAAAAATAGCTTTGTTTTGTACAGGCTCTGGCACCCTTGCTGAGCTTCAACAGAAAAAGGTGTGGACATGGAATTAGTGTCTTCAAATGAAGAAACAACACTGGCAGAAATTTTCAAGGGCTTTTCCAAGCTCAGTCGCGAAGAGCGTTTGAAGGCGCTTTTGCATGCCGGTGTTTTGCAAGCCGCCGATCTGGAATATCTGCAGCGTGGGGGTTTAAAGGATTTTGCCCTTGGTGAGAAATTTATTGAAAACGTGATTGGTTATTTTCAATTGCCACTGGGCGTGGCCACGAATTTTCGTATTGATGGTCAGGATTTTGTCATCCCGATGGCGGTTGAAGAGACTTCCATTGTTGCAGCTGCCAGCAAGACCGCTAAGTGGATCCGTGAAACAGGCTCGATCACAACCCGGTTGATCGGCCAAGACATCATTGGCCAGATTCAATTGGCGAAAGTGAAAGATTTCAATTTATTTGAAAAACAAGTCCTTGTTCACCGCCAGGAGTGGATTGCAATTTCCAATCAAGAAGTCGCTTTCGGATTGGTGCGAAGGGGCGGAGGAGTCAAAGATCTCGTGGTTCGCCGAGTTCCTCGCGGTGATGGCAATGACATGGCAGTGATTCATATTCACATGGATCCAGTGGATGCCATGGGCGCAAATATGATCAATCAGGTTTGTGAATTTTTAAAAGCTCCCATCGAAGAGGCCACTGGTGAGAAAGTCTCGATGTGCATTCTTTCGAACTTAGTGGATACCAAACTGACAGAAGCAACAGTCGTTATTGAA
>JBGGMM010000233.1:0-7901 GCA_041288045.1 Pseudobdellovibrionaceae bacterium
ATATGGAATAAAATCTGAGGCTTAGCTTAGAGAGCTGGTGTCGAGAAAGAGTTGTTCTCTTCTTCTCCTTAAATCCTTCTGGCCACGATGGCCAGAAGGCAGCCCTCGCATGGACGGACGGCCCGCGCTGTACCCGGACAGCTGTGACCACCCCATCAGTTCTTAATGCACCGAGTGAAGGAAAAAGAGAAAGGCACCCTAAAAAACGATAATTGCGATGGCTGGTCCTCTCGCGATTCTTAGAGTGTTCGTGCCGCCTTTGAGGTTTTTAGTGACGTCGCCGGTGGATTTCACCAGCTTGCGGTTGACCTCGAGAATCACGTCCCCTGGCATCATGCCGACTTCGTCAGCTTTGCTGCCGGGTTCGACGCCGATGACGATGGGATGACTGCTGTGATTTTCTTGAACTCGAAATTGGCGGCGCAATTGCGAATTGGAATCGGCCATTGAAAATCCCAAATCATTCGGAGCTTTCTGGCCCTGAACTGGAGGGCCAGCTGGTGCAGCGGCAACTCTTGGGCTTTCGGGCCGGTCAGCAATTGTGACCTCCAAGTTTTTGACTTTTCCTTCGCGGATCAACTTCACTTTGGCTTGACTGCCCACTTTCAGATCAGCCACTGCATCACTGAACTGCAGAGCACTTTCGATTTCTTTACCATTGAATTCAACAATCACATCATAAGGCAGAATCCCAGCGCGGCCCGCCGGTGATTTCGGGTCTACACCAGCAATCAGGGCTCCTTTCGGTTCTTTCAATCCCAAATACTGAGCGGCCTGCGGATTGAGATCAGCCAGACTGACTCCCAAAAATCCCTTCTTGATTCGTCCTTCTTTTTCCAGCTGCGGAAGAATCGCTCGCACTTCATCAATCGGAATCGCAAATCCAATCCCCTGCGCCCTGGCATCGATCGCTGAATTCACGCCGATCACTTGGCCTCGCATATTCACCAGCGGGCCTCCAGAATTTCCGGGATTGATCGGAGTGTCTGTTTGAATGAGAGGAAATTTATTGATCTCGCCAATCTCTCGGCCTTTGGCAGAAATAATCCCTTTCGTCATGGTGTGTCCCTGACCATAAGGATTTCCGAAAGCGGCCACCCATTCTCCGACTTCCAAATCATTGGAAGTTCCCAAAGGAGCAACTGCGAATTTGTCTTTGGTGTTGATTTTAATCAAAGCAATATCGGTTCTTTCATCGGAGCCAATCAGTTTGGCATCATACATTTTGGATTTTTCATTGAGCTGGACCTGAATCTTGTCCGCACCGGCGATCACGTGATTGTTGGTCACAATCAAACCGTCTTCGCGAATGATAAACCCAGTTCCCAAAGCCTGCTGCGGTCGCATTTGCTGTTGCGGAGCGGGCCTGAGGCCATACAGCTCTTCGAGCATATCAAAAAAAGGATCCCGCCCGCGCATTCCGGCGTTGGGGTTTTTCGGCATTGTGCTGGTTGAAATATTCACCACGGCCGGGTTGATCAATTTTGCCAGTTCAACAAAGGCATTGGCCGGCAGAGGATCGCCAAATTTCAAAGCCGGTGCGATTGCTTTTTGCGCTTCTGCCATTTCCGCATGATTGAAGCTCATCATTCCATAGGAAAGGCCCACTGAGGCCGCTAAGGCCAGAATGAATTTTTTCATTGCTCACTTCCTTCGTTTATTTTTCGTGCACGAACTTGATTTGCAAATCAGAAATCACGGAATCCAAAAACTTGCCCTCATCGCCACTGAGGTTGCCTTTGGTTTTATCCTTCAACATCAGCAAAAGATCGATATTGAATTTCGCCATGTTTTTATCTTTGTGAGTTTGATTGGTCTGCGGATCCGGAGCCAATCCTAAAGCCATCGCCGCACTGGAGGCGATCGACATTGTGAGAACAGAAAATGAAGCTTCTAATTTTTGCATCCTTCACCTCAATCAAAGTTAAAGGGGATAAGTGCCCACCAATCGCGTCAGCCGACTCTGCATTTTTGGATGAGTCACGAAAAACCAATTGGACTCTTTCAACCCTTCTGGATTCACGATAAATAAATGGGTGGTGCAAGCGGGGATGTCAAGTGGCTGGGCCTGGCAATAACTCTCTAATTTCCAAAGAGCCGAGGCCAAAGCCTTACGATCCGCAATAAAAGAAGCTGCCAAGTCATCATTTTCAAAATAATTCCGGTCTGAATGGGCAATGCGCAAAATCAGTCCGGCCAGGGGGGCTAGCAATGTCAGAAAAGGCCGTTGCCAGCCCTGCCGCCGAGTCCAGTTTCCAGGCCATCCAAAATCCATCACCGAGGCTAAGCCCACAAGAGCATTGGAAATCACATAACTCACAGAAAAAGAGAAACTTGAAAAATTTCGCAAATGACAAACCTGGTGAGCCATCACGGCTTCGACTTCAGTCGGAGTGAGCTTTCGCAGAAGCTCTGTGGAAAAGCACACCAGTGGATGGTTTCCCATGGAAAAAGCAATCGGAGTGGTATTTTCCATCAGATACAAATCCGGAACGGCAACTCCGGCTAAGCGAGCGTACTTCTGAGCAAGTTCACGTAAATTCCAAGCATCTTGCCCCTCTAATTTCCGAGCGCGAAACTTTTCAAGGAGTGGAGGTTCAGCGAAAAAATAAACCAAAAGCACCAGCAAACTGGCAGATAAAAATCCAACCCAAAGACCAAAGCGTCCTGAAAGGCGATAACCTAAAAACAAAATCACCACAGATAATGCGGCCAGGAAAAACCAAACCTTCAGCGACACTCGAGAAAGTGTGAAAGGAAAGATTGAGAACTCTGAGAACGGGACCTTGGTCGGATTTCGCATCCTTCTCACTGAAGCAAAGGCAGTGACCGAAAGCAAGAAGTGATTTTGCTTTGCATTAGAGAGTGAGCGCGTTGAGAATGTAGAGGAAAATCAGAGGGTTCTCAAAAAATAAAACCAGTCGGGAGGTCCCATGGAAGTGGACATTATGGCGCTCAACGCGGCCATCAAACAAGAAAGCCAATTCGTCGACCGAATGCTCGCAGAAGTCAGCAAAGTCGTCGTCGGTCAAAAAGAAATGGTGGAAGGAATTTTGATGGGTCTTCTCACTGGAGGCCATGTGCTTTTGGAAGGGGTTCCTGGGCTTGCAAAAACTTTGACCATTTCTTCAGTCTCTCAATCCATTTCTCTGGATTTTCAGCGCATGCAGTTCACTCCGGATCTTCTTCCCACAGATTTGATCGGAACGATGATCTTCAATCCAAAAAGCGGAGAATTCGCGCCCCGAAAAGGTCCGGTCTTCACCAACATCGTGCTGGCCGATGAAATCAATCGAGCTCCAGCCAAAGTGCAATCGGCTCTCTTGGAAGCCATGGCGGAAAAGCAAGTGACCATCGGTGAAGAGTCTTACCGCCTGGAAAATCCATTTCTCGTTCTGGCAACACAAAACCCTCTCGAGCAAGAGGGCACTTACCCACTGCCGGAAGCGCAGATGGATCGCTTCATGTTCAAAATCAATGTGGGTTATCCCTCGAAGGCCGAAGAGCTTGAAATCGTCAATCGCATGGGCAGAAATGAAAAACCACAAATTCAAGCCGTCATCACCAAAGAGGATTTGTTGCGAGCTTCAGAGCGAATTGATCAAATCTATGTCGACAACAAAGTGAAAAATTACATCGTCGAAATCGTCATGGCTTCAAGACATCCGACAGAGCATGGTCTTTCCAGCATCGCCAATCTTTTATCTGTCGGTGGGTCTCCGCGCGCCAGCATCAGTTTGATTCGAGCTTCCAAAGCGCACGCCTTTTTGCGCGGTCGAGGTTACGTGACAGCTGAAGATATCAAAGCCATTGCCTACAATGTGCTTCGTCACCGCTTGATTCTGACTTATGAAGCCGAAGCTGAAAACATCAAATCCGATGAAATCATCAAAGAAATTTTAGGATCCATTGAGGTGCCCTAGATGTCATTGCCTCCTGAGATTCTGAAAAAAGTGAAACTGCTCGAAATCTCCACCCGAAAACTGGTGAACAACCAATTTGCGGGTGAGTATCACACCATGTTCAAAGGGCAGGGGATGACCTTTTCAGATTTTCGCGAGTATGTGCCTGGCGATGATGTGCGAAGTATTTCTTGGGCGCTCACTGCGAGAACTGGGAAAACTTACATCAAAAAATTCGATGAGGAGCGCGAGCTCACGGTGATTCTTGCCGTGGACGTCAGCGGCTCCGCTGATTTTGGAACTGGAGAGTATTTTAAAGGTGAAGCCATGACCCACTTGGCAGCACTTCTCGCTTTCAGTGCGATTAAAAACAAGGACCAAGTGGGCCTCTTGCTTTTTTCCGATCAAGTCGAGCATTTCGTTCCGCCTGGAAAAGGCCGGGGCCATGTGCATCGCATGCTTCGGGATCTTTTTTATTTTAAACCCAAAAGCCGACGCACTCGTTTGGCTGCGGGTCTGGATTATTTGCAAGGAATTTTAAAAAAGAGATCGGCGATTTTTGTGATCAGTGATTTTATGGATGAAAAATTTGATCAAAGCCTTCGGCTGCTGGGACGAAAGCATGATGTGACAGCTTTAGTGGTTCAGGATCGGGCTGAGCAGGAACTTCCGGATCTGGGAGTGGTAGAGCTTCAAGATGCAGAAACTGGGGAGCTTGTGACAGTGGATACGAGCTCAGCCGCTTTTCGCCGAGAATTTCAAATGCAGCTTTCCAAGCGAAAAGAAATTCGCGATCGGCTTTTGAAGCAGTCGCAGGTTCAGCGGGTCGAACTGGATTCCAGTTCGAATTATGTCGATCCTTTGATTCAGTTTTTCAAAACGCGCAAGCGCAAATAGCAAGCGCGAAAAGGTGGCAATCGTGGCGCAAGTGCAATGCCGAATGGAAATTCCAAAATCCGCCAGCGAGGCGAAGACCCTCACTGTGGGCCAGGTTTTCTATTTGAATTGCGAGGGCGAATGGCCAGCACTGCAGAAAAAATCTCTGGAACTGCGATTGGAAGAGGCGGATCGCTACAAGCTCAAACTTTTGGATTTTGAATTCACCTCCAAAACCGAAGCCCAATTGAAAGTCACAAGCTACAAAGTGGGCCAGCACCAGCTGAAAGCTGTTCAATTGGTCGATTCGGAAAATTCAGTGGTGCTGAGTGATTTGGATTTCACCATTCAATCCGTGATGAACCCTCAGCAACCAGTCACAGAGCCCTTTGGACCCTTTGGGCCGTTGGCTTTAAAGCTTCCTCTGTGGTTTCCCTTGACTGTGCTTTTGCTCTTCGCAATTTTGCTTGGAGTCGCTGTGAATCGCTGGCGCATTCGTCGGGAAAAGCGCCGCCTGCTTTTGGACATGCGGCTCACTGAAAGCGCCCAAGAGCCGATTTTTCAATTTTATCAAACCATTCGGAAACAGCAGAGAGCTTACCCTGCATTTTCAGGGCATGAGCCCACCCCTGAGGAGACGCAAAATTTCATTGCCGCCCTCAATGAATCTTACAAAATCTACCTGGCGAGAAATTTCGAAGTTCCCACTTTGAAATGGTCCGAAAGGAAAATCCTCTCGGATCTCAAAAAAAATCATCGGGCCTTTTACACAGAATTTCGTTTGGAAGTGCGAAAAGCTCTGGCTGAATTGAATCGCGCTTTGAATTCAAAAACAAAAATGACAGCTCAAGACAGTCAACAGCTTCTCAATCTGTTGCGAAGGCATGTCGATCACATTCAAACCTGGTTGAAGGGGCATCGAAAATGACCTTTCAATCTCCCGCTGCTTTTTGGCTTTTTCTTCCGCTCCTGGGCTTCGCCCTTTGGTCCTTTCTTCGTCGGCAAAAGAAACAAGCCAGCCTTCTTTATTCTCAAACCAGTCTGCTGGCGCAAGTCAGGCCGACATTGCGAACCCGATTGATGTTCTTACCGGATGCCCTGAAGATTCTGGCTCTGGGGCTTGCGATTCTGGCTTTGGCAAGACCACAGACATCAGATACGCAAATGAAGAAAAATGTCGAAGGCATTGATATTATGATTGCCCTTGATATTTCAGATTCCATGTTGATCGAGGACATGAAGCCATTCAACCGAATGGAAGCTGCGAAAGAAACATTGAAAGCTTTCGTCAAATTGCGCTCGAGTGATCGCATCGGGGTTGTGATTTTTGCCGGAGAATCCTTCACATTGGTGCCGCTGACTTTGGATTATGAATTGATCACTTCACGCATTGATGACATCACCACAGCTCAAGAAGCCAGAATCAAAGATGGAACTGCGATCGGTGTGGCATTGGCCAATGCGGCGGGGAAATTAAAAGAGTCCACAGCCAAGAGCCGAGTGGTGATTTTCATGACCGATGGAGAAAACAATTCGGGAACAATTGATCCCGACACGGCGCTTGAGATTGCCAAAGGTTACGGAGTGAAAATTTATTCCATCGGCATTGGGCGCGATGGGCCGACCCGAATCCCGATTTTTCAGCGCGACGTCTTTGGAAACAAAGTGAAAACCTATCAGCCCTTTGAATCGACAGTGAATGAAGAGCTTTTGGGTCGAATGGCCAGCGACACCGGCGGAAAGTACTTTCGCGCCACGAAAGATGATTCTTTAGGCGGGGTTTTTAAGGATATCGATCAATTGGAAAAAACCAAAATCGACGTTAATAAATACACTCGCTACACGGAGCTTTTCAAAAAATACCTCCTTCCTGCCATTTTGATCTATTTGCTGGGGATTTTTCTTTCGCACACTTGGCTTCGGAGGTTTCCATAATGTTTCGTTTTGAAAACCCTCAGGCCTTTTTCTATTTCTGGCTGATTCCCATTCTGATTGTTTTTGCTGTTGCCTTTTCAAAGCGAGCTCAAAGCAAATTGAAACGGGCCTTGGGGAGCCGGGTCGCGCCTTTCCTGACGGCTTCCGTTTCAAAAGTGCGTCGGCGCTGGAAACTCAGTCTTCAGTGTGTGGTTCTTTTCTTCTTCATTCTTGCTTTGGCTCGGCCCCAGATGGGGGAGAGCAAACAAGAAGTGCGCTCGGAAGGTGTGGAAATCATGTTCGTGGTGGATGTTTCCAATTCGATGCTGGCTGAAGACGTGAAGCCCAATCGTTTGGAGCAAGCCAAAGTTGAACTTTCCAAACTGATCGATCAAATGCCAGGAAATAAAATCGGCATCATTGCTTTTGCCGGTAGTGCCACTTTGCTTTCGCCTCTGACCACGGATCCGACGTCGTTGAAACTTTATTTGGAATCACTCTCTCCATTGGCAGTTTCAACTCAAGGAACGGAATTCCATTCTGCCCTTTCTGAGGCTGGTGCGGCTTTTCAAAGAGGTGGAGCTGAAACCGATGACACAGTCAAAGTCACCCGAGTGATTTTGCTGGCCTCTGACGGTGAAGACCATGGGCCCCAAGCTTTGGAAGAAGCTGAAAAGCTCGCGCAAAAAGGAATCCGGATTTTCACTTTGGTTTATGGCACTGAAAAAGGTGGGGCCATTCCTGAAAGAGATGGAATGGGATTTTTACGGGGCTATAAAAAAGACAATCAGGGACAGACAGTTCTCTCCACAGTGAAGGGTGATGCTCTGAGGGCGCTGGCCGAAAAAGGCAAAGGTGTTTCTTACCATGCCTCTTTTGGTGGAGATCACATGCAGAAGATTCTTGCCGATCTCAATCAGCTTGAGAAAACTCAGTTTGAGAGCGAAATTGCTACTCAGTTTGATGAAAGATTTCAAATTTTTGTTTTCTTTGGGATTCTCTTTGCCATGATTGAACTGCTTTTAGGAGATCGCCGCCCAGGTTCCCGGCTGTGGAGCGGGCGTTTTGAAGATCCGGAAGGAGAGAAACAAGGGGAGAAATCATGAAAAGTGCAATGACAATTGTGATTTTTCATTCTCTGCTGATTTTTTCGACTGCTGTCTTGGCAGAGACGACGCCAATGACCTATTGGACAAACCGGCAAGGGAT
>JBGGMM010000234.1:0-35224 GCA_041288045.1 Pseudobdellovibrionaceae bacterium
AGTAAAAAATCCCCTTCACCACAGGGAGCATCTAAAAGGCTAAAAAAAGATTGGGTATGGTAGCGCTCACTTAAAAACTGCAGAATGAATTTATTCACCCCACGTTGAGTGTTTCCTTTTGGAACTTGCGTCCAATTAAAAGATTTGGCAGGAGCCTCATGGGATTCTAGCTGCAACATAAGACCCCAATCTTAATCAATAGAATTGAAACTACGCAAGCCTTTTGGGAAGTGTGAAAATAAAATTTGCTCCTTCACCGGGCTCACTTTCCGCCCAGATCTGCCCGTGATGAATTTCGACGACTCTCCGACAAGTCGCAAGTCCAATCCCAGAACCTGGGAATGCGGCATGCAATCGAGTGTGAAGTTGAAAAATTTTGTTGCGATCTCGATCTGGAAATCCGACCCCATTGTCAGTCACTTCGAATTTCCAGTAGGGGCCTTCTTCACTCGCCTTCACGCCGATTTGCGGCTGGCGGTCTGGACAGAATTTTAAAGAATTTGAGAAGAGGTTTTGCATCAATTAAAAAAAAAAAAAAAAAGAGCCAAAGACCTCGGGTAAAAGAGCGCAGGTGATTTGGGCGGCTCGGACGGAAATTTCAGATTGTAGATTTTCAAGAGCGGCTCGGACCACATCATTCATAGACAGCGACTGAAAAAGGGGTTTCCTGGATCCAATTCTTGAATAGTTCAAAAGCCCATCGATCAATTCTGTCGCCCGGTGAATGGCTTTTTTCATGGAATGAATCGTATCGTCAATTTCCTTTGAATGGGCGTTTTGAGTTTCTTCCTGCAGAAGATCGGTAAAACCATAAAGTGTTGCCAAGGGGGATTTGAAATCATGAGCAATGATTGAAGCAAATTGCTCTAAGTCCTGATTGCTTTTCTCGGCTAATTCCAAAGCTGATTTGATGCTGGATTGTTCTGCTTTGGAATACTCTAAGGCGCCCAGCTCCATGGTCGCGTCAATCAGTGAGCTCAGCACATGCCTTTCACCTTCGGAGAGAGGAACATAACGATTGAGCACATCGCTCAGAATTTGCCGAAGAATCGTGTACTCTCTCAGAAGATCATTCAGGGTGTAGCTGGTGATCTGGGACCTTTGCACGGCATGTTGGGCAATCAAGTTTCTTTCCCTGGGGCTGAGATAGGGATTGAGATTTTTTAAATTCAATCCCAGCTCATGGAGAAAGGGCGCAAGATCAGAACAAATGGTTTCCGTGGTTGCGTTGAAGGCAGAGGAAATTTCAGACCGGCATCTTTGTTCCCATGTCTTAAAAATTTCATCCTGTGACTGTTGGAGCCTCAGGAAGGGGGGGACTAGCAAGGTGGGTGCGTGCTCCGAGGTGCTCATAAAAAACTGTTTTGTCAGAACTTCGGCAATGGCACACGATAAGTTTTTGCAAAGCCCGATGAAAGAGAAAGGGAGTGCAAAACGGCAGATAAATGAAAAAAAGCCCCCTTGCATCATCATGGCGAATTGCAAGAGGGCCTCTATTGAAATTTTGTTTAGGACTTTGCCAAACGATCCAAAACGAAAGGCAAGATTCCGCCAGATTGATAGTATTTCAATTCGTTGGGCGTATCGATTCGAATGCGAGTGGCAATCGCTCGTGAACCTTTTGCCGAGCGAAGCGTGACCTGCAGGTCCTGTTTGGGCTGGATTTGATCTAGGCTTGGCAGATCGATTTCCTCATCTCCGACAAGGCCCAGTGAATCCACGGTGACTCCCGCTGGAAGTTGCAATGGCAAAACGCCCATTCCCACCAAGTTCGAACGGTGAATGCGTTCAAAGCTTTCAGCAACAACGGCGCGAACTCCCAAAAGGCGAGTGCCCTTTGCAGCCCAGTCCCGTGAAGAGCCAGAGCCGTACTCTTTACCGGCAAAAATGACCAGTGGGGTTTTCTTTTGCTCATAGGTCTGTGCAGCGTCATAGATGTAAGCTTCTTTTCCCTCAGGAAAAACCTTGGTGAATCCGCCTTCACGGCCAGCAATTTTATTTTTGATTCGCACGTTGGCGAAAGTCCCTCGCATCATCACTTCATGATTTCCCCGTCGAGAGCCGTAAGAATTAAAATCCTTGGCATCAACCTTGTGATTCACCAAATACTGGCCAGCAGGGGATTTGGCGCCAATGTTTCCTGCCGGTGAGATGTGATCAGTGGTGATCGAATCGCCAAAGATGGCGAGAATGCGCGCATTCTTCACTTGCTTTTCAGTTTTTGAAAGCTCCGGACTTAAAAATGGCGGCTGCTTGATATAAGTCGAAGACTCAGACCAAGTGTAAGTTTCACCTTTGGGAGCCTTGGTGGCTTTCCAGTAGGCATCCCCAGAGAGAACATCACTATAGACCTTTTCAAAAGCCGATGGAGTGACGTGTTTGGCAACCAAATCCGCCAACTCTTGAGCGTCAGGCCAAATATCTTTCAAGAAAACTGGCTGACCACTGGAATCCAATGACAAAGGATCATTGGCCATATCCACATTGATATTTCCGGCCAGGGCAGAGGCGACAACTAAAATCGGCGACGCCAGATAATTGGCCATCACAGAGGGGTGGATTCGGGCTTCAAAGTTGCGGTTTCCAGAAAGCACAGAAACAGTGGCAATCCCGGTTTTATCAATGGCCTCTTGAATTTCCTTTGGCAAAGGTCCGCTGTTGCCAATGCAAACGGCGCAGCCAAATCCGGCGATGTTAAAACCTAAAGCTTCCAATGAAGGCATCAGACCCGAAGATTCAACGTAATCTCGAACAGCCAAGGAGCCAGGTGCAAAAGTGGTTTTCACCCAAGGCTTGACTTTCAGGCCCTTTTTCACTGCATTGCGAGCCAAAAGAGCGGCTCCCAACATCAAAGTTGGATTGGAAGTGTTCGTGCAAGAAGTGATCGCTGCCATGACAATGGAGCCTTGGGAAAGTTTGTATTTGCTTCCGTCAGCAGTCTTAATGTCAGCAGTGGCGCCCAAAGGTCCGAGATCCTTATGCGGATGAAACTCTGACATTTCATAGGCAAGGCCTTTCATGCTGTCGCTCATCTGGGTCCACTCTTCTAATTTTTCCTTTGAAAATTGTCCGAGAGATTCCTGATGTCGATTCAAAAGAAATTTTCGGAATGAAGTTCGAGCTTGTGACAAAGACACTCGGTCTTGAGGTCGCGAAGGACCTGACATCGACGGCTCGACAGTGGAAAGATCCAAAGTCAAAACATCCGCAAACTGAACGCCAGCGCCTTCAACTCCCCACATTTTTTGGGTTTTGTAATAAGCTTCCGCTCTTTCGGCTTTTTCTTTTCTTCCGGTTGAGCGCAAGTAATCGATCACTTTTTCATCCACTGGGAAAACGCCAATAGTGGCGCCGTACTCAGGAGACATATTGGCAACCGTGGCCCGATCGGCGATGGAAAGATTTTTCACACCTTCGCCGAAGTACTCGACAAATTTTCCGACAACTCCACGTTTTCTAAGCATCTGTGTGCAAGTCAAAACCAAATCTGTGGCCGTTACGCCGGGCTTCAGTCGGCCCTTCATTTCAAAACCGATCACTTGCGGGATCAGCATGGTGCAAGGCTGGCCTAGCATCGCAGCTTCGGCTTCAATTCCCCCAACTCCCCAGCCGACGACGCCAAGACCATTGATCATGGTGGTGTGGGAATCGGTTCCAACCAAAGTGTCTGGATAAATGAATTGCTGCTGGTTGGTTTCACCAGTCATTGCGACATGCGAAAGATACTCAAGATTGACTTGATGGCAGATTCCAGTGGCAGGTGGGACGACTCGAAAATTATTGAAAGCCTGTTGACCCCATTTCAAAAATTCATAGCGTTCGCCATTTCGCTCAAATTCCAATTTGATATTGGTGGCCAGAGAGTCTTTCTGACCGAAAGAATCCATTTGCACAGAGTGATCGATGACCAAATCCACTGGCACCAAAGGGTTGACCTTTTTGGCATCGCCTTTGCGATCGGCCATGGCATCTCTCATCGCTGCCAAATCGGCGACAACCGGAACACCAGTGAAATCCTGTAAAAGCACTCGAGCTGGAGTGAATTGAATTTCATAATCCGATTCTTTTTTCGGATCCTGTTTCAAAACCGCTTCAATGTCTTTTTTGCTGACGATCTCGCCGTCTTCATGGCGCAAAAGATTTTCAATCAAAACTTTCATGCTGTAGGGAAGAGAAGCGAGCTTCACGCCAGTGGTTTGCTCCAGTTTTTCCATGGAATGGTAATGATAGGTTTTCCCGCCGATTTGCAGAGTGCTCAGAGTGTTAAATGAATTCATAGTGGTCCTCGATTGGTTTGCAGTCAGCCTACCTGAAGAGGGCGCCAAGTGGGACTGCATTCGCAGCGCAGCAGTTTAAAAATTTTGCGTCATAAAAGGCTTTTGTGAAATCTTCGCAGAAGAGTTTCGCCCACCCAGAGTGGACCCACTAAAAGAAAAAAAAGATCCTGCATGAAAGAGGGTCTTTTCCGCTCGAGAATATGCCCATAAAATTGGCCAATCCAAGCCAGGGCAAAAACTCCAGCTGAGATCTCGAGCAGTCGGCTCGGACGAAAGCTCACCCAGATCCAAAAGGGAGCCAGCATCAAAAGACTCCAAACCATCACTTTCCAATTTTTAAAGCGCAAATAATACCCTATGCTGAAAGCTGTTAGCAAATGAGCCCAAGTGAGCGATCCAAAAAAATCAGGATGTGGCAAACTCCAGAGCAGCCCCAACAGGCTCCATTCGATCAGTGGAACGCAGATTTTGTGAATGACCTGATTTTGCCGATTTTGATGAGATTTGCCATAGGTATCCAACAGGATCGCGAGTTCAGACATGACTCATTCTTGCGAGATTCTGATTTTGTGGCAAGCTAGATCCATGTTGTTTGTGACGCGACTTATTTTTAGTATGGTATTCACTTTCCAAGCGGCCTGGGCCAGTAAAGCCAGAGAGCAGGCACTTCAATTGGATCATATCGGAATTTCCCCTACGAGCCTTTTTAATGAAGGAGAAAACCCAAAAACAACCACCCAAGTTGAGAAACAAAACCCAGTTTGTCCTCCGGTTCGACTGGGAGAGAATTGCTATGGATTTGATTGGCAAGACTCCGCGCAAGGACCAAGGTCGGGATCTTCTCAACCCAGTCGATAGATTTCCAGGCCCTTGTTAGCATAAAGGCGGAGGTCCTGAATGATCCGCCTGTGGATTTTTGCTGTCTTATTGCCACTTTCTGTTTGGGCTGAAGGCCCCTTTTCCAAACTTCCTCTCACAAATGTCATTTGTGGTCCCCAAGCTCTCAGTCTTTTGCAACAGTGGAAAGCCAAAGACGAATGGCGTTTGAAATTTTCTGTCGATGTTGAAGAGAAAAAATATCAAAGTCCGACAGATGAATTCGGAACTTGGGTGCAAATTCAGTGGCGAGACGGAAAAGAACTGAAGCTCAGTCAGTTCTCTGAAAAAAAGCAGAGCTTTGTTCGATTTGACTCACAATGTGAGCCGATTTTGCAGACCCAGGTCACACCACGGCGCTTGGCCCAAGTGACGGAAGTGGTGGCTCCAGCAGCAAGCGGACTGGCGCCATGGACGGACAAACAAATTGAGAAAATTTTAAAAGAAAAAAAATCAGCTGTGTTTTTCCTTTGGACTCCGCACATGCAAGTTTCAGTTGAAGCTTTAAGAGAAATTCAGGCAGCCACACAGAAATTGAAAGTGCCATTGTACGCTTTGGTTGAACCGAATTCCAATGCCCAGTCGGCAAAATCCATTGCCAAAAAAATCAAAGTCCCAGCTTCGCAAGTTTTTTATTTGGATTCCTTTGAGCTCAGTCTTCGCGATTTTCGCTTGCATTTTCCCTCACTGATCGTCGTCAGCAAAGGTCAATTTTCAAGTCCAGTGCAAAGAGGGCTTGAATCCGCTGAAGTTTATGAAGATTACATTCGAGCTCATCTCTAAAGGGATTTTTGTATGAAATTGAAAGTTTTTTTCGCAATTTTATTTTTGGCGCAAACGGTATTGGCGCAAACTTCCAGTCCGATCTGCCAGTCGGCCAATCCCTTGGCTTACGAAGTGCTGGCGGAAATGCCCCAGGGCCTTTACGCTGCTTGGTGGCCTGAATTTTTACAGACGAAAAGTGGTCAGAGATGGGCTGCCATCATGTGTTCACAAAAGCCGACTGTGATTGTTGGCGGCGGAAATTGTATTTTTGATTTGGGTGACCAGAATTCCGGAAATTATTTTTCCTCTCCGGGGGTTTATGATGGGCAGTGGACTCGGGATCTCGAAAGTGAGCCGCTCTTCACGGCTCCGAATAAATTCAACACTCCAAAAGGGGGATTGGATCCTGGTCTGACATTTTTTCGCCACAAAGACGTGCTTGAAAAAGGCGCACAGGCGCAAGCGATTTTTCATGATCCCGTTTTTGGCAATCACTATCACAGTTTTGGAGTTGTCAGTCGGGGAGTGGACGACAAAGGTCAACGCTTTGTCATTCACCGTGCAATGAATGACAAATGGGGAGCGAGCATTCGGGATTTCAAAGCCATTTTGGATCCCAATGGAAACACTCTTTCGATTGCGGCTGTGGCCGGCGAAAGGAATCTCACCAATGGGGTCGGCGACACGGAGCAAGTTCGCAAAGAGCCCAAAGATTCGGCTGATCCCAAAGCCCATTACAGTTACTATGATTTGCCAATGATTTCACCTGATGCTCGCTTTTTCGCAGTCAACAATCGAAAGACGATGACAGCGCAAATTTTTGAAATCACAGCCCAAGGAAAGCGCCTGCTAACGGATTTGGGATTTGAAGCTGGAAAGCTTTCCTTTGCTCCTCTCAAGCCGGGATCGAGCGAATTGAAAGTCGCTTTTCATGTGGATCAAATCGATCCCGCCGAAGGTGACAAATCCAGCTCGCTCCATAAAGGCATGACCAAGGACATCGTGGTGATGAAATTCCAAATAGGTAAGGATAACCAGGGGCAGGTCAGCTTGACTCGCAAAGAAGCCATTCGAGTCACAGCCAGCGGTCTTTTGGGGGATGGCAACTATTACCCGAAATGGATCACGGATCACGAATTGATTTTCATCCAAAGCCGCAATCAGCGGCAGAGCTTTATCAAAGTCGATGTGGATCTTTTGAAGGATCACTCGCAGCGCTTGGAAGCGATCGGAGCGTCGGACTGTGCGAATTGTGTGAAGCCTGCCTATGAAGCCGTGGTGGCCTTAGGAAAAATGTATGCCGATCAGTGCACGAATTTTTCTGACAAGCTCTCGGCTCGTGAAGTGCAGCTTCTCAGTTTGAAGCTTCGGCAAGAGTCCTGTCTGTCTTTGGCGCAAAACTGGGAAGTGCAAAAACCTCAGCTGCTGAAATCAGTCGCTCTTTACTCTTTGAGAAAAACCAAAAAACCAGGGGAGCAGAGAGTGCCGGGGTGGGGATTTCCCGAATCCTATTCCACTCGGGGCTCTGAGCGTTTGGAAAAGCCAGCTTCGCGGTCGGCAATGGAGAAATTGACAAGCGCTGACTTACAAGCTGTTTGCCAAGCCTTTAAGAAGTAATTAAAAGAGGAACATGCAGTATGTTCCTCGCATTCTTTTTGAAATCGAACTGGAATACACCCGAAGCCGTGGGCCCGGCGGCCAGCATGTCAATCGCACCAATTCAGCAGCTTTGCTTCGGTGGAATGTGCCAAGCACAGTGGTTTTTTCCGAAGAGGAAAAATCGCTTCTTCTCACTCGTCTGCAAAATCAAATTTCTCAAGATGGTGACATCATCCTTCGCAGCGATGAATTTCGCGATCAAGAAGCCAACCGCAAAAAGTGTCTAGAAAAATTAGACGCCCTGATCACCAAAGCTTTCTTCACCCCCAAAAAAAGAAAAGCCACAAGGCCCACGAAAGCCTCCAAAGTCCGCCGCCAAACCCAAAAACGCCAAAGAGGCGAAATCAAATCCCACCGAGGCAAAATCCGCGGCTGGGAGGAGTAGTCCGCACTTGAGGTGCGGGTTTACTCCTGGCAGGCGGGTCTGGGGCTCTCAAGCACAGCGGTACCGTCTGTAAACGTGGGTGTGTCCGTCCATGCGAAGGCTCCCAGACGACCATCCGCCGACATGGCATCGTCCAGCTTCGCCTCCGCGGCTCCGGGTCGTCTGGCAAGTTTTTCGGAGGAGAGTGGTGGGTGCGGAGTGTGCGGCCAATCCTGCATTTTGGGGAATTATCGCAGTTACAAAAAATGTTGAAAAAAGATTTGACGTCGTTTTTTGCTTTCTCATTTTGGATTTGAGAGAAGATTTTTGTGATTTTGGAAATTCTGAAAAATTCTTTGAGATCGCTTTGGGGCGAAGGTCTTATGGCTTTTACGATTTCATTTTCAAGCCACTCTCTCACTCTTTGAAAATACTCTCAAAAAACTCGTGTTAGAACTCTTTTACTATGAAACAAAAAACTTACTCCAAAATAAAAAACATGAAATCATTCGGTGGTGAGCTTCTTAAGGGAAAAAGAAAAACGAAAAGGCCGCTTTCTACCAAGCAGCCCTTACACCTTGTTTTGAAAGCTTGTGAAAAGTTAGTTTTTTCTCCTGGTAATCTTTCTTTGGAAAAACTGATTCACCGTCAGGCTCAGAAGTTCAATGTGAAAATTTACGAGCTGGCGATCAATTGGAGTCACATTCATATGATTATTAAGATCAAAGAGCGAGAGAACTACAACCAATTCATCCGCGCTCTTTGCTCGATCTTGGCTGCAAAAGTCAGAGCGCGAAAACCTCATTTGAAATCTCTTTTCACCCTTCGCCCCTTTACTCGCATCATTTCGTGGGGTCGGGATTTCAGATCGGTGCTCAATTACCTCATCATCAATCAAATGGAAGCTCGAGGTCTGATTTCCAGATTAAAGAAGCCGAATGGAAAAAAAAGACGGCCCACATCGGGGCCGTCATGAAAAACAAATCTAGGTTTTGATTTCATTATAAAAAGAAGCGGGGATCTCCATCGACAATGATTGGAGCGCCGTCACCATCATCGCCACCCATAGAGCCATCTGTTGTATCGTCACCAGTATCGACACTAGTGTCGCCGCCAGTGTCACCGCCAGTATCACCGCCAGTGTCACCACCAGTGTCACCACCAATATCACCGCCAGTGTCACCACCAGTGTCACCACCAGTATCACCGCCAGTGTCACCACCAGTATCACCGCCAGTATCACCGCCAGTATCGCCACCAGTATCGCCACCAGTATCGCCACCAGTATCGCCACCAGTATCGCCACCAGTATCGCCACCAGTATCGCCACCAGTATCGCCACCAGTATCACCGCCAGTATCGCCGCCAGTATCACCACCAGTGTCACCACCGCCGTCATCCGTAGTTGGGACCTCGAGCAGTGTCTTGACCTTCAAAACTGGTTTCAGAAGGCAGTTCTTTTTGTTGTCGACGATGGAGTGGTCGACGTCGAAATCGACGATCAGAGAGTATTGCATTCCGCTTTTGATTTCGACTCCGCCGGCTGGCAACTTGAGCTTCAAGCCTGTTTGTTGTTGGCTTGGAGTTTTCATGTCGCACATGGATCCGTCGGCACGGCGAACGAGCCAGTGGCCTTCATCCTTTAAAATCAGGCGGAATTCTTTCACAATCACAGACTCTGCCAATGCCAAGTCTTCAATTGGAAGGTGAACTCCATCTCGCAATTTCAGCAGATCAATAGTCCCCATGTTCTGTCCCAGAATGAGACGGCCCACGTCGTTGTTTCGTTTCAGCACCAATTCGACATGGTCGATGGTGACAAAGACATGACTGAGGTCCTTGTGAGGAGCATCAGTCAAGCTGAGGCGGAAGTTGCCCTTTTCAGGCATGGAAACCGATTCTTGCACGGTTGCCAGTTCCGATCCGGCATCCACTCCGGCTTTTGAGCAGCCCGTATTCCCTAAGCCGACCAGTGCGAATACCAACATCATAAAGAGTAGCACTGTGTTATTCATAGGTCCTCCTTGCACTTTCTGAGTTCATGGTAGACCCCTTTTTTATAAAACACGAATTTTCGAAATGCGGGACAGTCATTCCTGGAATGATTTAAAAACTGTCAAAAAATGTTCTAAAAAAATGACGAGTTTTTAGACGAAAAAAGCCACATTTCCCCCTACGTAAAAGAGGGTTTTAATCGAGATGGAGGCTCAGCCGAAAGCGCATCGGCGGAGCCTTCCCGAGCTGCCAAAAGGCGGGTGATTTCAGCGCCAGTAAAGACAATGACCGACGAGTAATAAACCCAGACCAAAAGAACCACCAAAGATCCGGCCGCTCCATAGGCCGAGCCCACCGCACTTTTCCCTAAATAAAGTCCTATGAGTGTCTTACCAATGACGAAAAGAAGGGCTGTGGCCAGGCCTCCTTTCCAAGCATGCCTCCAGGAAAGCTTGATGTCGGGCAGGTATTTGTGAAGCAAAGTGAAAACACCGCTGAAAAGCAAAAAGGACAAAACGATATTGAGAATTTTCCAGGCCTCACCCTCTTGATGAAAAATCACTGAAATGGCGGCGCTGGCAACCAGGGAAACCAAAGCCAAAAATCCCAAAGTGATGACAAGTCCCATGGACAAGAGCCGTTTTCGAATCCAACCCCAAAGGCCTTTGCTGCCTTTCCCAGTGGCTGCCCAAATGGCATTCAAAGAAGCCTGCAATTGAGCGAAGACCCCGCTTGCTGAAAAAAGCAGAGCTACGACCCCAAGCCAGCCCGCCAGATTTCCCAGCGAAGGACGATCGTCAGCACTTTCCACAATCGCTTTGATGGCGCTGGCTGCTTGCGACCCCATCAGTCCTTCGATTTGTTGAATCAGTTGCGCCTGCGAAGATTCACCCATAATCCCAACCACAGCCAAAGTGATAATGAGCAGAGGCGCCAAAGAAAGAGCAGTGTAAAAAGCCAAAGCTGCTGCGAGAGTCATCAGATCATGGCCAGAAAAAGCCTTCAAAAGTTCTTTAAAAAAAGCTTTCCAACCGGACCAAGAGCGAAATGAAATTTGAGAAAGAAGTGAGGTGTCCTGCATAGAAAATCCTTTCATCATGAATGAAAAGAACACTCGCAAATCACATACCAAAAAAGAAATCAGTTTAAACCAGTCAAGACCTAGGTGATGTCCCAAACTGCCTCAGCAAAAAAACGAAAAAGGAGTCAGCCTAAAAGTCTTCGAACTGAAAAGAAAGCGAGCTCGTGCAAATGCTTTCCCCTGGTTTGGAGCTCTGGGATTTTTGCAGAGTGGAGGAAAAGCGAGGATCCTGTGGGGCCTGTTCAGAAGCTCTTTGAAAGGACTCTAAGGCGGCCTGTTGGTTTCCGGATTTCCAAGCAATGCAACCGGCGTGATAGAGACCAATTGGAGAATTGGGTTGAGAAGCTAAAAATTCCTGAACCCGAGCCGCATAGGCCTCCGGGTTGGATTGCGCCAATTGCACCCATTCCATTTCAAAGAGTTGCCAGTCCTCTGGATCCCGGGCTCGGGCTTCGCGAAGTGCATTTTGAAATGCCAGCTGCTTTTCCGCATCGAGATCCGGTTCGGCCAAATAGCTCACCACTTCAATGCGATAAGGAGCTGCCGAAGCGGGGAGTCTTTTTTTCAATTCTTCGGAAAGGCTGCGGAGTTCCTCGGCTCCGCCAGCTTCATTGGCGGCTCCCGAAAAAAGCATTCCATAAAATCGCTGGATCAGGAGGTCCGTGGAAAGTTCCTGAAGACTTTGTCCCTGAGTCCACAGCTGAATGCGCCTGGTTCGGTATTGAAACAGAGCCGTCTCGCAATCAGCGAATGATTGGGCCAATGAATCCGGACTGCATTTTTGCTGAAGATTTGTGAACATTTTCGCCGAAAGCGGATCCTGCTCGCAATTTGCCGGAAGGCTCATGCGGCCCTCACGCAGATCAAATAAAAGGCTTTCCAATGGCAAAGTCTCCACTTGCTCAAAGAAACTGGAACAATTCGCAAAGCGCTGGGTGGGGAGAGTGGCCGCAACATTCGTGGGTCGACCCGAATAAAGCCGAGCCTGGCGATAGATTTTCTGATCCTCTTTCAAAGATTGCAGAGCTCGCCGGTTTTGAACCACCATAAAAACCACAGAAGCTAAAGCCACCATTAACAATAACAAAAGCTGTCTCTGTGTCCGGGAATTCATTCAAGCACCTCAAAAATCAAATCCATCAAAATCCTCTTGCCCAGACGAAGTCAAGACCCAAAGGCAAGGGCGTGCCCGAAGAAGTTTTTTCCAATCGATGATAAAGATCTTGAAATTCCCACCAGCCGGTGCCAATTTGCCACAGTTCAAAATTCAGCTCAAAAATCAGGAGTCAAAAAATGATGCAAAAAATCTTTTCAGTGATTGCCATTCAGCTTCCGCTTTCAGCAATGGCTTTGCCTTGCGAAACATTTCCAATGAACTTAAAACCCGATTCTGCTTCGATTGATTCTTGCGCCCAGCTGGGCTTTGTCGGCGCAGCCCACTTGGAAACCTGTGAAGCAAAATCGGCTCTTTTAAAGTCACCTCGCGGTGAAGAATTCACACTGACGACTGACGACAGCTCTCTGTGGAGCCACCAATCCGTCGATGTCGACAGCGAAACTCATGCAACGGCTTTAACGTCAGTCACTGTCAACACGGCAAAAAAGAGCTTTCAAGCTAGCTTTGTCATGACCGACAGCTATGGTCATCCGCGCAGCAAAATCACCTGCGGCGGCCAAATTTCCCCGCTTTAAGAATTTGCCATTCGGCAGAGGTCTTTGACTTTCCCATCTGAGCTCTCAAATTGAAACTCAGATGGGAGATTCTCATGAAACTTCTTTATGTCGACGAACCCAAATCCAATCGAGAAGCTGTTCAATTTTTTCTGGACGAAGCCAGTCATTGCAATGAATACGACTATGGCGACGCCATGAGAGAGTGGAACAGAGAGCTTTTGTATTTACGAAGCCATCTGAAAGATTCCAGTCCTTGGGTTTTTCAAAAGCTTCAGCAAATGCAGAACTACATCCAGTTTGCTCCTAATTGGGATGTGGACTCAACCAGAGTTCGAATCATTCAAGATGCCAACGAACTCAAAGAGCATTTTATTTTATCTGAGATGGCTGGCCGAGCTGCTTAAAGGCCAGCTTGGCAGCTCCCAAAAGACCTGCGTTGTTCAATTGAGAAACTGAAATTTTTGGCATCCAATCACTGGGCCTTTTTTCTAAAAAGCGATCCAGATGAGAAAAAGTCCGCGGTAAAAAATAAGCCGAGCTCTGTGCAAAGCTCCCGCCCAGCACGACGGCATAGGGATAAGAGAGCATCATGTAATTAAAAATAAACTGCGCCAGCCTCAAGCTGTAATTCTCAAACAGTTCCATTGCCAAGGGGTCTTGAGTTTTTGCTTTTTCTATCAGCGTTTCCGGAGTCAGACCCGGATCCTGAAAACGCAATCGAGCGCGGCGGAGAAAATGCGAACCTGCCAGATAAGCTTCGGCACAGCCAAAATTTCCGCAAGCACAAAGGGCGGAATCATCTCCCAATTGAAGCAGCAAATGTCCACCTTCAGGGTGAAAGCCACGACCTCCGCGAGAAAGCTCATGATCCACCATCAGACCGACGCCAAGCCCGGTTCCCAAAGTGATCATCAAAAGAGAGGACGAATTTTTAAATTCTCCTAGCCAATGTTCGCCAATCACAGCCGCAGCAGCATCATTTTCCAATTGCACAGGAATGCCGAACTCTGTCTGCAGTTCGCGAGTGAGGTCCACTTCGCCCCAGGCCATCATGTTGGTTGGAAACAGAAGCCGGCCACTGGCAGCATGCAAAGGGCCAGCTGAAGAAATGCCGCAGGCTTTGATTTCTGGATGTTCAGCGAGAATGCCTTTTCCCAGTTCGACCAAGGCCTGACGCGCTTCTGGCCAGCTCTGGATGGGAGTGGCAATTTTCTTTTCGCTGAAAAACTGTCCTTGCTCGCCAATGACGGCAGCTGCGATTTTGGTTCCACCAATATCAAAACTGAGGACTTTCATAGTTGCTCTTTCTGATTCAGAAGATGATCCATTTTTCGCATGGATTCAAGGTTGATTTCCTTGAAAAGCGTACGAATGCTGGGGGTCAGACTTTCCATTTGCTTGGCCCCCTCGCGAGTCAGCCAAAGGTTTTTACGCCGCGAATCCCGGGGATCATCGGAAACTTTCAAAAGTCCTTTTCGCTTCAAGCGTTTCAAGGCCGGAGTGAGTGAGCTTGGATGAACTGAGAGGGCATCGGATAAATGCAAAGCCGAACAGCCGGGAAGATTTCTAAGGTGCGAAAGGACCAGCCACTGCGCCAGGCTGAGGTCATATTTTTTCTCAAATCGAAAATTCAGCTCTTGGACCGTGCGAGCGATGGAAATCAAATGCGAGACGGCAAGAAATTCTTCACCCATGTGGCTCCGAGTCCGGAGCTTGGAGCTCGATTAATTTTTGCAGCACATGATTGATTTCGGATTGATCCTGCAAATAATAGGGGGCTTGAGTGCTTTTTTTCTTTCCCACGTGCACTCCAAGAATGCGGTTGTCATTGAGACAAAAAACATCTTCATCGGTTTCATCATCCCCAATGTAAAGGGCTTTCGCCACTTGCGTTTCCATCAGCAGCTGACAAAGAGCCATGCCCTTGTGGGGCGCACCTTGTGGAACTAAATTTAAAACCTCTTTGCCATGGATCACTCGCGGAGCTTCCGGAAGAGTCTGGACAAAATCGGTCAAGGCTTTTTTTGTCTGCTTTTTTTTCCGAGAGCGCCGGTAATGCAGAGTCAAAGAGTAGGTTTTATCTTCAAGGTCCACTGCTGGAAAATGAGCTTCAAGAGCCGGGAGGAGTATTTCTCTCCATTGATCGGTGATTTTTTCGGCTCTTTTCAAAGAGGAAGTTTGAGGGTGATTGCTTTCAAGCCCATGATTGCCAATCAAAAGACGAATCTCCTTGGGCACTCTTTTTTTAAGGTCCTCAACGCCTCGACCTGAGACCACGGCAACCGGCGCTTTTTTTGCCAGCTCAACCAAAAGTTTGGTGGTTCGCTGATTCATAAAGGCTTGATGAGGATTGGGAACGATTTTCGCCAATGTGCCATCATAGTCAAAAGCGTAGAGAACTTTTGTGAATGTGAAAGCCTCCAGCAGCAGCAGATTTTTTTCGCTCAAAAAATATTTCATGTGTTTAAAACGGGATTGGCAAAGCGCCCCCGTTTTCTCAATCTTGCCGCGTCGATGAGCATTCGTCCAGCCCAACGAAAGACATTGTACTCTTGAATGAAAGCTCGCATGCTTCGCATGCGGGCCCTTTGATCTTGGGGATCCATTTCAATGGCGAGCTTCACTGCCGCAGCTCCCTGATCGATATTGTAAGGATTGATCACCAGGGCCTCAGGCAATTCGCGCGCCGCTCCGGTGAACTGGCTGAGAATCAGGACTCCCATTTCATCATCACGAGAAGCAACAAATTCTTTCGCCACTAGGTTCATTCCATCATGCAGGCTGCTGACAAAACAAAAATCAGCAGCCCGGAAATAGCGAATCACATCGGAAGGGTCGTGATGCTTCAAGCGCAGCACCAAAGGTTTGTAATCGCCTTGACCGAATCTCTGATTGATTCTTTCGGCTTCAACTCGGCAGTGTTCCTCAAAATTTCTATACTCGGCGAGGGAGGAGCGGGTCGGGGCGCCGATTTGAATAAACACGAGTCGTCCGCGCAAAGAGGGTTCCAGCTCTAGCAATCTTTCGATGGCATAAAATCTTTCTAAGATTCCCTTTGTGTAATCCAAGCGGTCAACGCCGACACCCAGAAAGCATTCAGGCGCAATGTGATTTTCTTCGAGAACTTTTTGGCGACACAGGGGAACTGGATCTTGCTCGTCGAGATTTTTCAATGGCCATTCAATTGAAATTGGATAATTGCGAATGGCCGTTCGCTGTTCGCCATGAAAAATAATGGAAGAGTCCCTTTCGATTCGACTTTCTAAAAACCGATCCACAGCTTCAATAAAGTTATTGCAGTGAGCTCGAGTGTGAAATCCGAGGATGTCGCTGCCTAACAGACCTTCAAGGATCCGCTCTCGCCAAGGGCAGATGCCGAAGGTTTCAGCGTTTGGCCAGGGGATGTGCCAAAAAGTGATCACTGTGGCCTCAGGCAAGCGTTTCTTGATCATTGTTGGGAGCATGGCAAAGTGATAGTCTTGCACTAAGATCACTGGATCTTTGCTCTTTGCTTCTTCAGCCACTGCATCAGCGAATTTTTCATTCACTGCTAAGTATTGGTACCAATCATCACTGCGAAAAATGGGTCGAGTGTGAGCAATATGACAAAGTGGCCACAGACCTTCGTTGGCAAAACCGTAATAATACCCTTTTTCTTGTTCGGGACTGAGCCACACTCGCTTGAGACTGTAAGATGGTTTTTTCGGTGGCACTGGCACCTTGCTGTGAGCATCCACCACCATTCGATCTCCGGTGCCACTGCCATGAGCAATCCAAGTGCCGCTGCAGGCTCGCATGATCGGCTCGAGTGCCGTCACAAGTCCGCTGGCAGGGGACTGAATTTCAATTTTATTGTCCTGATAGACATGAATGTAGGGCTCACGGTTTGACACAATAAGGACTTCTTCCCCAGCCATATCCTGCTTGAGAACTTCGCGCAGAGTTTGCGCGGTCCAGGAGATTTGCGATTCGTCTTGAAATCCTTTTTCAGCTTCGATTTCTCGCACGAATCGGCGGAGGTCTTTTGCCACAGGCAAAAGCTCAGGCGCGAGAGATTTGACACTGCTCTTGGAAAGCCGGTCCACTTTTAAAATGGATTTCAATCCCCGAATCCAACCCATCAAGCTGAGCTTGGCAATGACCACGGTTAAAAACGACACAACAAGGGTCAAAATGACAAAGAAGACAAACAAATAGCGCTTCGTGTCTGTGCTTCTTGTTTGCACAAAGCTGAGATCATGAACGAGCACCAACTGAGATTCAAGATCGGGGAGCGGTTGATAAGAAATATGCAGCGGCCCACCGGGAAGCTGCAAAATTTTTGATCCCGATTGCTTCGGATCCCGGGTGCAGGTCACTTCTTTCGGAAATTGTTGGGATTGCGCAAGGATTTGGGCCTGCGAATTGCAATAAGCCACAGCAAATAAACGCTCATCTTGAGTGGTCGAAGCGAAAATCGATTCAATTTTCGCAAGGCGCTGTTTGCGGTTGCTGAGACCCTGCGCCGCCGCAAGGGAATCCGAGAGAGTGTTAGCGACAAGTGCGGCGCGAATGTCGATGTCGCGCGCAAACCATTGATAGGTCAGCTTATCGACAAGCGGAATGGTGACGTAGGCGATGAGTCCGAGAACGAAGAAGAGGGGTAAAATGAATCGCAGTGATAAACTCATAATTTGTGACATAATCCGAATTTAGTTTGATATCAAACTAAATTCGGATAGATTGAATCTCCTATGTATGAATACGGATTGATCGGAAATTGTCAGGTTGCAGCGCTCATCAATCAAAAGGCCTCAGTCGAATGGCTTTGTTTTCCAAGGCCTGATAGCCCTCCGGTTTTTGGAAAACTTTTAGATCCTGATGGCGGTGATTTCTCGCTTGAACTCGAAAATCAAGTGAGCTGTCACCAGAAATACATTCAAAATACCAATGTCTTAGAAACCACTTTGGTGGATGAAAAAGGCGCCTCTGTTCGCGTCCTGGATTTTTGTCCTCGCTTTGAACAATTTGGTCGGATGTTTCGACCGCACTCTTTTTTTCGCATCGTTGAGCCCCAACACGGGACACCACTTTTGAAAGTGCGCTGTCAGCCCATTTGCGGCTGGGAAAAAGAGCAGCCACGAGCGGTTCGGGGCAGCAGTCATCTTCGCTATGATATTCGCGGTGAATCCATGCGACTCTACACCAGCATGTCCTTGACCTATTTGCTGGAAGGGATTTCGGTTCCCGTCCAGGAAAAAATCTATTTCGCTCTCACTTGGGGATCCAATCTGGAAGAAGCTCTGGAAGATGTGTCAGAGCGATTTTTGACCAAAACTCTTGAGTACTGGCAGCACTGGGTTCAGCACTGCTCGATTCCCAGCCAGCATCAAAGTCAAACCATCCGCTCGGCTTTGGTGCTGAAACTTCATTGCTATGAGGATACCGGCGCGATCCTGGCCAGTCTCACCACCAGTTTACCTGAAGAAATCGGCGGCGAGCGCAACTGGGACTACAGGCTCTGTTGGTTGCGGGATTCTTACTATGTGCTGACAGCTTTTCATGAGCTCGGACACTTTGAAGAGATGGAAGGCTTTTTGCGTTACCTCACTCGGCTGGCGCTCATGGAAAAAGAAGAGCGTTTAAAGCCTGTGTACATGTTGGATCAAAGACTGCCTTTGCCGGAAAGATCTTTGGAACATTGGCAGGGATTTCAGAATTCAAAACCTGTTCGCTTTCACAATCAAGCAGCCGAGCATGTGCAAAACGATGTCTATGGCGAAATGATTCTGACTCTGGCTCCGATTTTTTTCGATGAACGATTTTCGCATTTGCGCAGCAAAGAAACCCAAGGCCTGCTTGAGTCTTTGGCTCTGCAAGCGGATCGAAGCATCTCGATTCCTGATGCGGGTCTGTGGGAGCTTCGAGATGGCTGGCAGGAACACACTTTCACCAATTTAATGGCCTGGGCGGGGCTTGAGCGGATCCGCCGCATTCATCAGCTGGGTTATTTGAAAAACTTGAAGCTCAATCCTGAAGAGTCAATGCAAAGAGCTGAAAAAGCCTTGCGAGCAGCAGTGGTTGAAGGTTCTTTGCGAAACGGCCCTAAGGATTCCAGTTTTGACTCTTCGATCTTGCAGCTTCCTTTGCTTCGCTATCCAGATCAAAATCTCTGCCGGCAGACAGTGCATGATATTGCAAAAAGTCTGATCTATCAGTCGAAGGGCAAATCTTATCCGGGATTTCTCTATCGCTATTCAAGGCAAGATGATTTTGGCAAGCCCACCTCCTCTTTTCTGATTTGTTCTTTTTGGCTCGTCCAGGCTCTGGCCGAAGTCGGTGATCTTGAAGAGGCTCGAAAAGTGATGGATATTTTGCAGAAAGCGGCGAATAGTTTGGGTCTGTTCGCTGAGCATTACTGCCCGGATCGGCATCTGCAAACAGGGAATTTTCCGCAAGCTTACTCGCATGTCGGGCAGATTTTAGCTGCTTTCGCCGTGAGTCCTTTGTGGAAAGATGTCCTGTAAATCCAGAAAGCTTTGCTCTGACAGCTTGTCTCGATTAGCATTTCAAAATGGACATTCGGAAGAAACTTTTTTGGCTGGGTCTTTTGGCGTTCTCATTCAGCGCCTTTTCCGTCTTGTGTCTCGATCAGCCATTGGCTTTGTGGTTGAAGGCCGTGAATGTGGGTCAATATTATCGGATCTATCGAACGCTTACAGATGCAGGTGAAGCTGTTTTTTATTTCACTTTTTCCGCATTGGGGTTGGCCGGGGCTTGGCTGACCTTGAGATTTTTTCCGAATCTCTCGCCGCGGATGCAAAAGCATTTTCAAACCTGGAAAGAGCGCAGTCTTTTCCTTCTGGCTTCGCTTTTAGCAAGTGGAGTTCTTTTGCATATTTTAAAAATGATTTTCGGCCGACAGAGACCGCATCGGACCGACAGTTTTGAAGCCCATGTTTTTCATCCTTTCAATTTGGACTGGCATTTTCATTCAATGCCCTCAGGTCACTCGCAGACTTTGCTGACAGTGGCGACTTTTTTTTGGATCACTTATCCAAAATCGGCTTGGATTGTTTTTCCGCTCGCGCTTTTTTTGTCTTTCACTCGCTTGGCGATGCAAGCGCATTTTCTGAGCGATGTGACAGTCGGAGCGTATGTGGGACTTGCCGTGACCTTGATTGTCGCTCGCAAAATGAAGCGGATTTAATGCGGGCCGATCGGGCTTGAATCTGATTGCATTCGACAGCAGACAGGTGAAAGGGGAATCGAATGGACAATGGCTCTGAGACCATTGCCTCTTCCATAATTTCTTTTTTCATGGTGCTTATGAAAGCCAAGAGTTGTCAGGATTCCCTCTTCAGGTGGGGGAGCAATATCCAACCAGCCTTCCCAAACCGCAAAGGCTTTTGCGCCGTAAAAAAGAATTTGGCAGATCTTGGTTTTTCCTCTCGGTTTAAAAAAGACCTCAAGGCAATTTTCGTGATTGTCAAAACGACAAGGGCGCACCGAGTGGAGGGTGATGTGAATCGTATGGGTCCCTGTTCCAAATGTACTTTCGAGCATCAGGGTGTAGCGCTTTCCCGGTGTCAGTTTGAGCAAATCACCAAAGGGATTGTAGAAATTTGACTCGGGAAAAGAGGGAGTTTGAGCTGATTCAAATTGATTTCCAAGCATGAGATCCTTCTTAATTCAACTAGGAAAAATCCCACCGTTTCGGCAGGGTTTTTCTGAACTTGTTCTAAAGACTTTGCAAACTTGGTTCCTTCTTTCTGACACTGCGTGAGGACCGTGACTCTTGCGCTCGCGACCAAGCTTGTTAGAGTCAGTGGGGAGGGAGTTCAAGATGACATGTCTAACTGGGATTCTGGCATTCTCATTTCTTTTTCTGACCTCAACTTCATGGGCTGAGATCAAGCCAGGCGATCCCTCTCCTCTTTTTTCCACAAAGACTCATGAAGGAAAAGATTTTGATCTTCAATCCCGCAAAGGCTCTTGGACAGTTCTTTATTTTTATCCAAAAGCGGGAACTCCGGGGTGCACCAAACAAGCTTGTGCCTTTCGTGACAATATTGAAAAAATCCGCTCGCAAGGAGCAGAAGTTTTTGGCATCAGTTCGGATGGAGTCAAAGAACAAGCCGCTTTTCATCAGGAGCACAAATTGAATTTCACTTTGCTCGCTGATCCTGAAGCTGAGATTGTGAAAAAATTCGGAACCAAAATGCCAGCAGTGAATCTTTCAAAGAGATGGACCTTTATCATTGGTCCCGATTTAAAAATTCGTGACATTCAAAAAGACGTGGATCCGTTGATGGATGCGGAGCGAGTGGCGAAGAGAATCAAAGAACTCAAAACCCAGGTCACGTCTCCGCAAATTTAGAGTTAAAACTTTAAATATTGGATTTTTCTGACAATCTCTGGCACATGCGCTTATTTTTGTTCTGTCAGGAGAGCTTGAGCACCATTGCTTTTGAGCTGAGGAGGGTGCAGAACTTGTACCTCTCAGCAGTATGAAAAAATTATTTCTTCTTCTCATTTTGTTCAATTCGACCTCGGCTCTGGCGAGCTTCACGGTCTCTGGAATTTCTTCAGGGGCTTTCATGGCCTCTCAATTGGGAGTGATCTATTCCGATCAGGTTTCTGGTGTGGGTTCGGTGGCTGGCGGTTTTTATTACTGTGCTCAAAACCACTTTCAAGAGCGTTTTCAGCAGGCCAAAATTCTCAACATCAGTTTTCTTTCGCTTTTTCAAGCTCGAGTGAAAAACGAAAATATTTTTTCTTGGAATCTGGATGGCCCCATTGGTCTTGATCCCAAAAATCCGATTTATCAATCGGTCGGCATTTGCATGCGTGAACCAGAAAAATCTGTCATTCGGTTTGATGTCATGAAAAAGAATCAGGACGAGAGGCGAATTGCTGATCTGTCTAATTTGAGAAATCAAAAAGTTTTTATCTATCAGGGAAAGTCGGATTCAGTGGTTCGCCCGGCCATGCTGGCGAAAATGAAAGAATTTTATCAGGCTCTGCAGATTCCCGATTCGCAAGTGAAAATCGTTGAGGGCCGGGGAGGACATAATTTTCCCACGGATCAAGAGGGATTGGATTCTTGCTTTTCGCAATCTGTTCCTTATGTGGCCTCTTGCAAAAATAATCTGGCAGGAGATCTCCTTTCGCATCTTTTGAATGATTCCAATTTGCTGCGCAGTCAGAATCAAAACGAGAATCTGAAAAATCTGCATTTGGTGACTCAAACGATGGGGGGAAGTCAAAAACCAAAATCCCTGGCCAGTTACGGTTATTTGGCGGCAAGCCCTGAATGTTTGAGCAATCCCGGTCAATGTCGCTTGCATGTGGCTTTTCACGGCTGTGCCATGTCCGATAGTTTCGATCAGGCTTTTGATGAGCGCTACTCTCAAGTGGCAAAGCTCGGCTACTTGCAAATGCGCAACAGGGAAGAGTCTCTTCCCTTTAGCACACTTCCTTATATTGAGCAGAGAGAACTCAAATTTGGACTGCTTCGCTTTGTGATGCAGTCTGGATATTTGGATTACGTGAAAGACAATCACTTGATGGTTCTTTTTCCGCAGACTTGGATCACAGAAGGCAATTACCCGATGAACCCCAAAGGCTGCTGGGATTGGTTTGGCTGGACGGGCTCTGAGTACGCCACCAATCAAGGGCAGGAACCTCAGTGGCTGATCCGATGGATTCAGCAAATGCAGCAGAATCCAAAAGCTTTTCTTTTGAACCGCTCCATTGATTTTAAAAAAGTGCAGTGATTTTCAAATCCTAGGTCGAGTGCGTGAATTTCAAACACTCGACCTTGACAGTTTTTTCTCTTTTCCCAAATTATTGAAAAGTTCATCTATTCCATTTTTAAAAATCAGCTGTCTCGAATTGAATCAAATTCTCAGAATTTGAAAGAAAGGAGGGCTCTCGAGATGAAGCAGATGATTCCATTCAGCCATCCCCCTTAGCGGAGGACCGTCCATCATTTTTTCTGTCATTTCAAAATCAAAACCTAATTTCAAATTTTGTTTTTTTGGAGGAAGACATGAAACAAAGCGATTTACAAATCAAGTACTTGGATTTTCAACCTTCGGATTGGGCCCGACGGGGACTTGAAACTGTTTTGCAAGAAATCCATGACAAAGCTCCTGACGGTTCTCTGCTCAAAGCGAGCTTTTCGCGAAAAAAGAATCTTTTTAAGGGTGTGATCCAAATCCAATCATCTTTAGGGCCTTTCTTTGCGGTGGCCACAGGTCCAGGTCTTCGCGAAGTCAGTGATAAATTGGCGCATCAAATGCAAAGACGCTTTGAGCGTTGGAAGGCCAAAAGGTTCAAACGACGCAGTCTGAAATTCCTGCGCCCTGAGCTTTCGGATTCGAATTGGCCGCGGGCTGAAAGTGCTTGAGGCGCAATAAATCAAAAGGGGCTTTCGCCAGATTGGGGAGGAAAGCCCCCAGCTTTCAATTTGTCTAGGTGCGCTTTGAAGTGACCGACTTGAGTCACTCTGAGATGTTGGGCACATGAAAGATGCTTTTCGAAAATTTGCTCATGAAGTTTCAAATTTGGTGGGAGCCCCGCTGACTTTTTTAGTGGCTTGTCTGGCCATTTTACTGTGGGCTTGTTTGGGACCTATCTTTGATTATTCAGACACTTGGCAATTGATCATCAACACGTCGACAACCATAGTGACTTTTTTGATGGTTTTCTTGATTCAAAACACTCAAAGCCGGGACGCAAGAGCGATTCAACTGAAGTTGGATGAGCTGATTCGAGCATCCACACATGCTCGCAATAAACTCATCGATCTTGAAACTCTTTCAGATAAAGAACTGGATCAGTTGCACAAGGATTTTGACCTCCTCAAAGAGGAGGCCGAAAAGAAAATCAAAGATATCAAAGAGCACAAACACATTCGGGGTCAGGGGCAGCGCTCAAAGTCGCTTCGCTCCTAAAGCTTCCAGCAAAGCTTCTTCAGAAATGGCTGGATAAGCCATGGTTTGGCAATGAACAGAGCCTTGAAGGTCATCCGATAAAGTGTTCGAAGGAATTCCAATCACTTTGTATCCCAAAGATTCGTAGACAGCTTTGGCCTCTTGATCTTTGCTCACACCATAAGTGGGCATAAAAGCGGTTTGCCCGACAATCAGAGAGTTGGCGTAAGTGCGAAAGCTATTGGGGATGGATGGAAGCAGAGTCACTTCATAGCCCAATTCCTGGAGCTCTTGGACGTAGGCCGAATTGTTGGTGAGAGCTTTGTGATTGGGAAGGATTTTGACAACTTCATCCACATCACCAATGCCCTGCAAGTGTTTGAAAAAATGAACGGATTTGCAACCATAAGCGGACTTGAGATCATTTTCAGTGGTGTCAAAAAGACGAGGACTTTTCACAGAAAAGCATTGGCCATCATGGTCCGCCATCAGGTTTCCACCAACGAAAGTGAAATCATAATTTCGCATTTCGAGATTGAGGCTCTTGGCAATATCGGGACCCGACCAGAAAGGTCTTTTGTATTCGGCTTTCACCAGGGACAGTTCATTTTTAGAATTCACCACAGGATAGGGGAAAGAGTCTCGAGCCCAGAATCCGCCACTGATATTGTCACTCACGGCAAAAATCACTCGGTCCAAAGAAATGGACTTTGAGTAAGTGCGCTTCACATGATCGAGGTCATAAGGCTCAACTAAAACCACCAGTTTCACGCCTTCAGGTAAATTTTTGGCGATGGTGGAACGCAAGTTTTCAGCTTCACTGAAGCTGGCTTCGGAGCTTAAGAGAACGTATTTGAAATCAGCGGTGTCTGTGGCAGGAACTTCATCGGCTTGCAGGCGAGGATAAAATCGAGGAGATCCGTAATTGGGTTTTTGCTTCAGTGCTTGAAGCTCTTCGGCGGTGGCTCCGTGCTGCAGAGATTGTTTCCAATCACTGGCAAATAAAGACGAGTGAAAAAGTAGAACGAAGACAGCAAATAAAAAACGATTCATAGGACCCCCTCTATTTCCGATTCTAGGCAGCTCGGTTAAGAAAACACCAAGAATATGTGCTGCATCATTCGGCAGAAGCAGTCAATTTCGAGGATAAGAAAAGAAAAATTGAAAATCGTCTGTTTTTCGAATTGGTGATCGGCATTGTGAACAATCTGGTCAGATGTCGAAGATGATTTCACGAGAGAAATTCTTCGACAGCTTTGATTTTGATTTGGAAAAAGCTCTTTTTTTCTTTGTCTCATTTTGAGATTCTCCCTCTCATCCTTTAGACTTCGTGCAGATTTTCTTCTAATCTAATTTCGTTGACCGTTTCTGCTGGCCGTAGGTTCTTTTAAAATTTCAAGTTGAGGACAAAAAATGCAGAAAACGAATGAATTCTTAATATGGCCAGGCTTTTTATCAATGGTGATCTCGCTTGTTGGCGGCACGATTGCCTGTGAAACCGCCTTTGCTCAGACAAGCACTCGAATGACTGTTCTGTCAGTGAGTGCCAGTAGCTATCAAGTCGGCAATTCGCCGCAGAACACTTTGGATTTGAATTTGGGCACTCGTTGGTCGGCTGAGGGTGACGGGCAATCGATCACTTATGATCTTGGCAGTTTGAAAACAATCGGATTGGTGAAGGTCGCGACTTATCTTGGCAACACGAGACGCACGATTTTCGATATTCAAGTCTCGGCCACAGGCTCAACCTATTCGACAGTTTTAAGTCGAGTTTCAAGCAGTGGGACAACCACGGCGCTTGAGAATTTTTCCTTCTCGCCGGTTTCTGGTCGCTATGTTCGAATCATCGGTCATGGCAATAGCAGCAGTGCCTGGACAAGTCTGACCGAAGTTGAAATCCATCCAGCAGTGGCCCCAACATCTGAAGTGTTGAAAAAAGCTTTTCCTGTGTCGGTTCAGGCAAGTCAATCCCAAGTCGGAAATTTGCCTCCGGCCTCAACCGATGGAAATTTGAACACTCGCTGGTCTTCGGAGGGTGATGGTCAAACCATCACTTATGATCTTGGTGCTTCGCTACCGATTCGGGCTGTGAAATTGGCTTGGTATCAAGGCAATACAAGGAAGTCGACGTTTGACGTGCAAGTTTCTAGCAATGGCAGCTCTTACTCCACGGTCCTGAATCGAGTTTCGAGTAGTGGCAAAACGGCGGCACTGGAAAACTACTCACTGCCGCCAACTTCGGCTCGCTATGTGAGGATTGTTGGTTACGGAAATACGTTGAGCAACTGGAACAGTCTGGCAGAAGCCGAAATTTATGTCAGTGGCGGAACTCCAATTCGCTATGATCGAACTTATATTCTGTCGCAGATGAAAAATGTGCTTCGCTACGAGTTGGCCAATATTCCAGCTTCGAATGTGAATCGACTCCAAGAACCCTTTTGGTTGGGTGGCGCTTTTTATACCGGCGTGATGGCGGCACATCAAAAAACTTCGGATGCAGAATATCTCAATGCTTCTGTTCAATTTGGAAATCTCAACTCTTGGTTGCCAGGGACTCGACCTCGTCATGCTGACGACCATGTGGCCTGCCAAACTTATCTCGATGTTTATTTTGTGAAAAAAGATGTGCGGATGTTTGAAGCTTGCAAAACCACCATGGACAATATGATCGCCACAGAAAGACAGGGGCGCTTGGATTGGTCTTGGTTGGACTCTCTTTTTATGGCTCCGCCTGTGTTGACCAAGTTGTACCGCGCCACTTCGGACCCCAAGTATTTGGGATTTCTCAACCGCATGTTTTGGGATTCGGCCAATTTTTTCTATGATTCGACAAATTCTCTTTATTATCGGGATGCTCTCGCCATGACTGAAAGAACATCCAGTGGGCAAAAGGTTTTCTGGAGCCGCGGCAATGGTTGGATGATCGGCGGAGTGGTTCGAGTCCTTCAGGATTTGCCACTGAATGATCCCAAGCGTCCACAGTATGTGGCCGTTCTCAAAGCCATGGCATCGGCACTGGCTCAGCGGCAGGGGACCGATGGTCTGTGGCGATCCAGCTTAAATGATTCAGCTCAATTTCCGCAGCCAGAAACCAGCGGCACAGGATTTTTCACTTATGCTCTCGCCTGGGGAATCAATCATGGGATTTTGGACCGAGCCACTTATCTTCCAGTGGTCAAAAAAGGCTGGGAAGGTTTAAATTGGGCCACGGGTTCAAATGGTAAAGTCGGCTGGTGCCAAGGTGTGGCCCGTGCTCCGGGTCCTGTGGCTGCCGGTGATGAACGTGCCTATTGCGCTGGAACCTTTTTGCTCGCGGGCAGTGAAATGCTGGGTCTTGGACTTTAATGAGAGATTGGATCTGGTGCATCACCAGATCCTCCTCTTGAATCCTCCAAATCCAAGGGCTACTTTGAGCCATTCACTTCAAAAAGGAAGAAAATGGAATTTCGCATTCTTGAAAGCCGGGAAGAAGCTCAAAGAATTTTTCCAGTCATAAAACAATTGCGAACTCATCTGGATGAGAGCACTTTTTTGGATCTGCTTCAAAAAGCAAAGTCCGAAAGTGATTACACTCTGCTGGCTGCCTACGAGGGCTCGGAGTGTGTCGGCCTGATGGGCTTTCGTTTTCTCACGGATTTTGTGCATGGACGACATCTCTACATTGATGATCTGGTGACTTCGGAATCGCATCGCTCAAAGGGCCTAGGCTCTCAATTTCTCCAAAAGGCAAAAGAGATCGCGGCTCAAAATGGATGTCAGCGACTGCGACTTTGTACTGGCGCCGACAACGATCGCGGGAAAAAGTTCTATGAAAAAAACGGCTGGGATTTTCGCGCCATTGTCTATAAGGCGAAACTTTAAGAATCTAGTTCTATCCTACATTCGTTAGACGAATGAGAAGCTGAGCAAAGACAATGTCTATGACGCTTTGACTTCGACTTTCATGGAAATGCCGGCCTGATCCAGCATCTCTTGCAAAGCCAGTCGCACAAACTGTTCTTGCGAGTATCCGAGGATTTTCGCAAATTTTGCGGCTCTCTCGGGACTGACGACCTTTCTTTGTTTTTCGATATCACAAAGATGAGAGGGGGAGATCCCGAGCTTCTTCGCGAAAATCAACTGGGGGATTTCATCGGCCAATCGGATGGATTCGATCAAGCTACCGAGAGTTAAGGGGCCTCCGGAGATCTTTTCCAGGTATTGGCGAGCCTTACTTTTTTTAGTAGTCATGTTTTGATACCTCTTCGATGGAGACAAATTCAATGTGCCCATTTCGTTTAATGATGTAAATTGCGCGGTAGCTCCTGTTCAAGCGAATGGAGCGTTGTCCTTGACGTCGGCCGTGCAAGGGTTCGTCATGAAATCCTGGTACTTTTCGAACTTCCTCCAGTCCCACAGCCTCCACATCTTCGATCCATGCGCCGAGCTTAATCCGAACAAAGTGAGGGACCTTTAGCAGTTGTTTCCTTGCAACTCGAGAGAGAATAACGTTCCTAATCATTTATACACCTGATGGGTGAAGCTGTAAAGAATAAATTCACCTGGTAGGTGAATTTATTTTAATTTCAATGAAGAAATAATCTATCAAGATCCGTGCTGAGTTCGGATGTCGGTTGGTTCGTTCTCAATTCACAGCATTCAGAATTCCGGACAGTGTGCTATCAGGCGAAAGTCTTGCGCCTTTACATCGCGACGATGTGAGATCTTCATCCGAAAGGCGGAAATTGAACATGCCGTAGAGTCAATAGACTTAAAATTTGGGTAGATCTTGAAATTGCTATCTTCTCCCATAAAAAAGGAGTTCAGATGAAAACATTTAGAACATTGGATTTAGCGACTCAATTTTACGAAGAAGTCGAAGGGCTTAAATTGAAAGGTCATCTTCGGGATCAAATCCTGAGAGGTTCGTCGTCCATCGCCTTGAACTTGTCAGAAGGAAATGCGAAATTTTCCGTAGATGAGAAAAAGCGCTTTTACCAAATTGCCTATGCCTCGCTACAAGAGTGTCGGACGGTTCTAAAGTTGCTTAAGATTCGAGATCAGCCAATTAATAAGACTGCGGATCATTTAGGTGCGAGTTTATACAAGCTTATTGATTCAAAGTTAATCAGTGTGAGGAAGTAGTTCATTCAGTATCCCGGATACTGTTAACGGTATCCTGGATACGGTACTAGATTGGTGGACCTGATCGGGATCGAACCGACGACCTCTTGCATGCCATGCAAGCGCGCTCCCAGCTGCGCCACAGGCCCACGTTCTGGAAATAAGCAAAAGAAGAACCTACAGAAAGAAATCACCACTGTCCAGGATTTGGCGCGATGGGTTGTGAATGGGTCTGCTCTACCTAAATCCAGGATCCTCTGCTTGAATGGGGCATTAGAAAATGACCTCATCAAGGAGAAGGCATGCGATTTTTAGGTCTTTTTGTGTTTTTGGCTCTGAATTTAACTCTGAGTTTTGCACAGGCTCGAGATCTCACCAGCCGATTGGGCGTGGGATATCGAAACTCACTCGTCACCATGAGTCTCCCCAGTGTTGCTGCTTTTTACTATCCCTCACCTGATGTCGGAGTTTTGGGCTCCCTTGGCGTTGACACTGAAGACAACAATTCCAAATTTGCTTTCGCCGGCGGAGTCCGCCGAATCATCTTCAAAGAAGACAATATGAATTTCTTCGCAGCCGGGCAGGTCGCCATGGTCAATCAAGAAGTCGCTTCCGCCAAAGATTCCGGTTTCGAAATTGCAGCCACAGTAGGCGGCGAATTCTTTTTACAAGGCCTCGAGTCTTTGGGATTCAATTTTGAAACGGGCATGGGAATCACAACAGTCAAAAAAACAAGATTCCGCACCCTCGGTGATTCCTTCATCAACGCAGGGATGGTCTTCTACTTCTAATTTCCATTCTCTATTTTCCATTTTCTAATTTCTAGACAGGGGTGAATTATGAAAAAAGTCATTCTCACAAACAGCGCTCCGGCGCCGATTGGGCCATACTCGCAAGCCATCGACATTGGAAATTTGCTTTTTTGCTCAGGTCAGATCCCTTTGGATCCAGTGACCAATCAAGTGCTCACGGGTGATGTAAAAGCCCAAGCTGAGCTCGTGATGAAAAATGTGGAAGCGGTTTTGACAGCTTCAGGTGTCACTTTCAAGAATGTGGTTAAGACTACGATTTTTCTCACCAATATGAATGATTTTGCGGCGGTGAACGAAGTTTATGGGCGCTACTTTCCAGAGCAACCTCCGGCTCGCTCCACAGTGGCCGTGGCGGGATTGCCAAAAGGTGTGAATGTGGAAATCGAAGTCATCGCTGCCAAGTGATGGGCTTGTGAAGAGGCGTCGGATCCTCACGCTTTCAGTCATTCTGGCTGTGATTTTCATCACGGCCTTTGTTCGTACTTATCATGAGGTCACAGCTCAGCCGGTGAATTCTTGGAGTGATGACATCAACGTTGATTGCGCCGTGGTTCTCACTGGCGGATCCAATCGAGTGCGGGAAGGTTTGGATCTTTTGGCTCGGGGTCAGGCCAAGAAGCTGATCATCTCTGGCGTTTACCGGGATGCTACTTTGCGAGAGATCTATCCGCTTTGGCCTTTCTATGGCGACATTCGTGAGCAGGATGTGGCTTTGGATCGCAAATCCACCACCACCTATGGAAACGCTCAGCAGTCGTTGCCGATCGTCGAGGCTTGGGGCTGTCGGGATGTGGCTTTGATCACTTCGCATTTGCATATGTACAGGGCCTATCGAACTTTTGAAGAGAGCTATCCCTCGCAGATCCAATTGGTCAAATACGCTGTCAAATCCGGGCGGAGTGAGGCCAATTTTTTTGAAATCTCGACCGAAGTCTTAAAGACCATGTTCTATGGTCTCTGGGCCTTCTAAGAACTAGTCCTTTCCAGAATCAATTTTTACTCTCTGTAAACCGATCAAATGGCTGATGATTTGGGCTTCTATCGACCGCCTGGGGCGGACCATTACTGACAATTTTGATTACACTCTCAAAGTGTTTCTCATGGTTTATCTTTCCGTGCGAGCGACATTGCGTGATCAAGCGCAAGGCCTGCGCACGATCTTCTCGGTGATCTCAGCACAAATTTATTTCACAGGTTTTCAGGCGCTGCCCTTGATCAGTGTGCTGGCGCTGGCCAGTGGTGGCATCGTGATCTTGCAATCGTCGACCAATTTGAATCTGTTTGGTGGAGCGCAGATGATCGGCAATCTTTTGGTGGTCATTATCGTTCGGGAGTTGGGGCCTTTGATGACCGCACTTGTGGTCATTGCTCGGTCGGGAACGGCTGTGGCTTCTGAAGTCGGCAATATGCGAGCCAACCGAGAGATCGAAGCTCTGGAAAGCATGGGCATCAACCCCTTGAGCTATATTGTCTTTCCACGATTGGTCGGCGGAGTCATCAGCGTTGTTTGTCTTGCTTTTTATTACATCGTCATCGCGCTCATTGGCGGATTCTTTTTGACCAAGCTCATTCAGGATCTGCCACTGAGTTTTTATTTGGATTCTTTGGCGAATGCGGTGGCCTTTGAAGACCTGTGGCTGTTTCTTCTGAAGAACACTTTTAGCGGCATGATTATTTTTGTCGTGTCTTGCCATCAGGGGCTCTCGGTGAAGCGCAGTCCGACCGAAGTTCCCATTGCCACCACTCAAGCTGTTGTGAATTCGATTATCTACGTCGTTGTTTTTAATATGGCGGTCACCTCTCTTTTCTACCTCAGTCAGCTCATCAAGTTGGGAGTGCTATGAAAATCCAAAGTTTGAAATTTGAAAATTTGCAATTTGGTTTTGAAGGTCAGGATCCTCTTTTTGAGCAAGTGGACTTTAGTTTTCCAATGAATGACATCGTCTGGGTGAAGGCTTCATCTGGTGCCGGCAGATCTTCGCTTTTGCAATTGCTGGCGGGACTTCTCAATCCGCTCAAGGGCAATTACCTGATCAATGATCAAAATGTGGCGGAGATGTCTTTCGAAGAGTTTCTGCCTTACCGGCTTGCCATTGGCTATGGCTTTGATTTTGGTGGGGTGATTCACAATCGCACTTTGCTTGAAAATGTTTCTTTGCCGCTTGCGTATCATAAAATCTGTTCTCCCGAAGAAGCGCAGGAAAGAGCTGAGCACTACTTTGAAATTCTGGGGGCTTCGAAAGTGAAGGACAAAAGGCCTTCGCTGGTTCCGGGCGGAATGCGAAAGCTCACTTGTCTGATTCGAGCTTTGATCATGGAGCCGCAGGTTTTGCTTTTGGATGATCCCTCCGTCGGGATTGGGCAAGAGACCAGCTTGAAATATTTTGATTGCATTCAAGAGCTTCGCAAAGCTGGCAAAGCTCAGCATGTGTTTGTCAGTTCCTTTGATGAGCAATTGATGAATTGTCTTCCGCATCGCGAGATCTTTTTGGACTGCGGTCAGATTTATCTGGATGTCATCGATGGGGATAAGAAGGTTGTCAGTCTATGAAGCAGATCAAATTTAATAAATTTGAAAGAATCGCAGGTCTTTTCGTCGGCGGGGCGATCCTGGGATTTTTCGTTTTTCTTTTCGGAGTGGCCGCCAAGCAAGGATGGTTTGACAGCAAAGTGTACTGGCAGACGTCGTTTATCAATGGGGATGGAGTGCATCCGGGAACTTCAGTGCAGATCCAAGGTTTGAAGGCCGGCAGCGTAGAAGAGGTCGAGCTGACGGCTGACAATAAAATCCATGTGAAATTTTACGTTCTTAGTAAATTTGAATCCAAAGTTCGAAAAGATTCCATGGCTCAATTGATTCGTCCCTTCGTCATCGGCGAGCGGGTTTTGGATATTTCTGCGGGGAGCACCGACACGCAACCTTTGCCTGAAATGGCTTTTTTGCCTTCGCATGAAACTGTGGACTTGATGACTTTGATGAGCGGCAAGCATTTGGGCGAGTACCTGCAGGCCATGAGTGGCACGATGGAAAATTTGAAATACTTGGCAGAAGCTTTTTTGGATAAAAATCGCACCAAAGCTTTTGTCGATGCCTTTGATCGCATCGATCCGCTTCTAAAGAATATGAACTTGATGGCTGGCGAAGTGGTGAAAATGTCGAAAGTGGCCATGAAGGATGACAATTTGGGTGTGATTGTGCGTGAACTTGCAGTGACGACGAAAGAGCTCAACAACATTCTCCCGGCGCTGAACCGCGAAGCTCCGCAAATGGCCAAAGACCTTTCAAAAATGGTCAGCAATGTCGCAGCTTTGACCGAGCAATTCAAAGTCGTCATTCCAGCCCTCGCCGAAGTGGCTCCAGATCTGCCACAGACCAGCCGCCGAGCGGTGGAAGCTTTGGATGAAGCTGTAATCTTGATTAAAGCTATGCAGAAATCCATGTTTGTTCGCGGCAATGCCGAGGAAGTCCGCGAAGAAGAAGCGGCTGCTGCCAAAGCGAAAAAACGCATGCCTGCCAGTGAAAAATAACCTATCCTCCCAAGGATATGGTTCTCGAGTTTTTCCGAAAATACCTTTTTTCAGCCAGGGCCGGTGCCCTGGTCAAAAAAATTTCCTGGCTCACTGTGATTGGCCTGACGATTTCTGTGTCGTCGCTGATTCTCGTGATTTCAGTGATGACAGCTCTGAATCGCAACATCCAGGCAAGAACCTTGGCAGTGGAGCCGCATCTGACAATTGAAATCCCCGAAGTCAGATCAGCTTCGCTTCTGGATCTGCACCCACTGACGACGAAGCTGAAAAACAATCCGGACCTCAAAATTCAAGTTTACGAAAACCAAGATGTGATCTTAAGAACCTTGGACGGCCATTTCCGCGGCGCTATTGCAAGAGGCCTCTCGCAAGACAGCCTCAATCGCATGATCACGGAAATGCAAAAGCTCGATCAAAAAAAACGAGGCCAACCCCTGAGCATCGAAGTTCTCGCACCCGGTGAAGTTCTGATGGGAGTCGATTTGGCAGTGAGCCTTGGGGTTTTCGAAGGTGACTCGATCATGGTGGTCCCACCAGAAAGCCTGCTTTTACCGCCAGGAGAAATGCCAAAACTAGAAAAAGTAAAAGTAAAACGAATCATCTCCACAAGCCTAGCCGACGTGGATTCGCAAAACATCTTCTACATCCGCGATCACAGCCTAAGACGACTGAAAGACTCACAAAGCCGCCTCGTCGGAATCGAAGTCTGGACCCCCGACGCGAATCACGCCGAAGACTACAGAGACGAAGTCAAAGCCTTCCCCGAAGCCCGAGTCCAAACCTGGAAAGAAAGAAACTCAGCCTTGTTCTTTGCTCTGAGACTGGAAAAAATCGTCATCACACTTTTTCTCAGCATGGCCGCCCTGATCGCCAGCTTCTCCATGATCTCAGTCCTGGTTCTCTTAATCTCACAAAAAAGAAGAGAAATCGGCCTCCTCCAAGCCATCGGTTTTTCCATTCGAAAAGTGCAACAGCTTTTCATGCAAATCGGACTGTGCCTTGGAGGGTTAGGATTGGTCGCAGGTCTGATCCTGGGCTCACTACTGAGCTTCTGGCTCGAGAAATACCCACTCAATGTGCTTCCTGATATTTACTATGATTCGGAAATTCCCGCTTACTTGGATATGCAATTCGTTCTGATCGTTTTCCTTCTCGGAGCCTGGATCGCAGTGGTCGGAAGCTACTACAGCTCTCGCGGAGCTGCGCGTGTGCTTCCGAGCGAAGCTTTGCGAGCGAAGAACTGATTTTTGCGCTCGCATTTCTTAAGCTTTTTTGATTACGACAGCGGTCAGATAATTAGTGGTTTGTAATCACTTCTTAGTAAGACTGTATTTTTCCGATTCTAAGATTGCGCCCTTTTTCCAAACAATCTCAAGGTCAAAGTTTTTATTATCTATAATTTTGTATATAATCTTTTTAACATGCGGAGAGGATTCATCTTTTACATTCGTGATATCAAAAGTTTCAAATTCAATTAAATTTGACAAGGTATTGGGTTTTAGTTTCAAGCGTGGTTGATTACCTATATTGCAAAAGTGGGTCATCAGTAGATCGTCTCCATCTATATAGAAAACAGACAACTCCTTGCCGAATTGTTCAGTAACAATCGAATTTTTTGAACCTTCATCATAAGTCATTTCTACAGGTATAGGCTTTCCCTCAAATTGAATGGCCCATTTTCCTTTTAAGGCTTTAAGAAAATCAAATGATGAACTCGCGCTTCCACTTGCAAATGAAGTACACTGAAATAAAATAATAGAAGCCACTATAAATTTGCTCATCCTTATCTCCATATCGAAAAATGATAGTTAGCCTTATTGCCACTGTCCGTAAGAGAAATCTATTTCGCTCGAAGTATGGCCGCAAAAGCTGGCCCATATTCATTCCTTATCCTCATTTCTTCTGAAGCTCAGACCTGGTCATAGGCTTATGGCCCAAGCTCTGGCAGATAATTTTTCATTTTCTTAATTCCAAACTGCTGAACAGCTCGAAGCCTGTTATGAGCCGGACACAAGAGCTCCAGATTTTTAAGCTCATGGGTTCCACCTTTGGCAAAAGGAACAATGTGCTCAGCTTGAAGATAAAACTGAGCCTCACACTGCCTCTTAGTTTCAGGATCTTGATACTGACATTGATGCTGATCTCTTATTTTGAGTTCTCTAATTGTC
>JBGGMM010000235.1:0-21841 GCA_041288045.1 Pseudobdellovibrionaceae bacterium
TCTCTCTAGCGCAGATGAAAAAAGCATACGCTCCTCCTGCAAGATCAGACTAAAGCACGGCCTAGACAATGTTGGCGCCCCTGAGAAGCATCTCAGATCACTATATAAAATAAAAATTCCAAATGAGAAAAACGCGAAAAAGCTCGTCAAACTTTTTTTGATTTCGACGCAAAATTTAAAGCATTTTCTGCATCCATAGAGAGCTGATCTATTGATCCCCTTTGCGAGCATATTCTTTGAAAACACCCACTTCTTCAAATCAGCAAAAAGACGTTCATAAAGAGCCGAGCCAAGTCCTTTCGATTTCTGGTTAGGATCAAGGTAAATGCTGGCTTCGACTGTTTTTGAAAAATACTTTCCCTCTCGATATCGACTGCTGAATGCAAACCCAATTATTTTCCCATCCCGGATCCCAACCCAAATTCGATGCGGTCCAGTGGAGTTGTAACGACCGAACCATTCATGCAATAGTCTCAAAGACTGAGCGTCCAACTGAAGTTCCTGTCCACAAACTAAACAGGAAAATCTTACAGCCCTTTTCGCTTTTAAACCACCTCAACAAGATCCTGACAGAGTTTTTTCCGAAAATACCTTATACCAAAGGCTCCCCCAAATCCCCTTACTGACGAAGGAGTCATTATGATGAAGAAATTAGCTCTGTTGGTTTTCACTTTCGTTTCTGTTCAAGCCCTGGCTGTTGAGTTCAAAGCGGACTCTCAGTTGCCGCGCGCTCTTCAGAAAAAAATTGCCAAACAAGTCGAACTCAATTGCTATCTAGCCAGCAACCTAACTGAAGTTGAGACAGTTGTTCGTACTGAGAAATCGGATAGCAACGGCATGTACGACTCTTATTTCACTACGACGTTTCAAGGCTCACTGATGATCGATCAAGAAATCGTTGACGGTGTGACGATCATTGTAGAAAGCGCTGAGTACTCGTTTTACAATGGCGATAACACCACAGTATTCTCGGTTAAATCCCCTCATGGCGCTTGCCTCTAATTGCTGCTGCCATTTCAAAAAAGGCCCGGTGCCACCACCAGCGATGTCCCACCGAAAAATTCAAGAAATTTGCGGCGGGAGAGTCGGTGATCAGGTATTTTCAAAATTAAAATAACAAGCACTGAAGCCCTGCCTTCAGCGATCAAAACCAGATCCTAACAAAAATTCAGCGCAAATCGCTTGTGGATACCAGGCCAATGTCGGGCCTTTGTGCGCAACGTTGCAAGAGTCCCCTTCCCCTAGATGCAACTCGATACCCGACCTTTCTTGATAAAATTTGATTTCCCTTCCCCCCTCGGGCCAAATGGAAGAAATGGAACAAAATCCAAACAGAACGATTTTGATCTTGAAGAGCGCCTCGGATCAGCTTGCCGATATTGAGATCTTTCTGAAAAGTCGCGGCTTTCAAATCACGATTGTGAATGAGACCCGTCAGGCAATGCGAGAGATCATGGAGAAGCGACCAGCCTATGCTTTTCTTTCTGCCAATCTTTTGCCCCAATCCTGCACCTGGCTGTTTGGTGTGCTCAATCAGATCACCAGCGTGATTCTTTTCGTGAATCGAATTTCAGCTAAAAATTTGGCGATCACGCGAGATCTCAATGGAGCCTATTTGTTGGAGCCGCCATTGACGCCCCTGGGAATGGATCAAATCCTCAGACGAATTGAAAAAGACAATCAGAAGCAAACGCTTTTGACTTCGAAACTGAATGAAACCCATTTGCAGATTCTTTCACTCTTATCAGAAGCGTCTTTGAAAGCTCACTCACACCCCCGAATCCAGGGAGCGGCAGCAGAAAGAATTCAGAGAATCCAGAGAGTCACTTGCTTTCGAGTTCAGACTCCCGTGTATGCAGGATGCTTTGTGATTGCCTATGGAAAAAGTCGACTTCTCGAAGATGGTTGGATTCAAAATCTCCAGACGGAAATGAAAAAATCCCTGGATCTCTTTCATGATCATTTGGAAATGTCGAAAGCAGAGGAAATCACGATTCAAGAAATTCGTTTTAACAATTGGACGAAAGAACAATCCGATTTCATGCTTCAGGCTGTTCATTTGAATTCCGAAATTGCCATGGCCTTTTTCAAGGATCCAAGCCCCCTAGATATTAAAAACTCAAGCCACAAAGGCTATGTTGAATTGAAACTGGATCAGATTCCTGGAAACCTGCCCACCAGTTTCGACGTCTATATTTACCTTCCACAAAACGCCCACTTTATTCTCTACAACCGCAAAGGCTCAGTCCTCACCGAGCAGAGAAAGAACAATCTGATTGCTGATGGCATTCAAAGCGTCCTGATCACAAGACGATCTTTCCTGGAAATTCAAAAACAGAGAACACAGCAATTTATCGAACAAAGCTCTCTGGCCTATCAAGCACCTCGTTAATCTTGCGCTGATTCAGAGGATTCTAAGCTTTCCCACAAAAACAAATCTGACGTTCCATCACGAATAAACTGCATCACATCGTCGGAAAAAGGCGGACCATAAGACGCGAACTCAGAATTCTGCTCGCTATCGACGTGATAAATCTCTGCACCAGTGATCCGAGTCTGCAACTGCACAGTGGGATTTTGTGATTGGATCAGATTCAACCATTCCGACATCAGAATCACTTTCGAATCAAGCACTGTGTCCAAAACCCACACCTGACCTTTCGAATCTTGAAAGCCAGCCACAGCATGAAACACCCAACTGGCCTGCCGACCATCGGCCAATTTCAAAATAACTTTTTCATTTTCCGATTTTGTTTGGATGAAAACCTTCAGCGGAGTTTTCCCATCCCGGTGAATCAGCTGAGCAATCCAATGAGCGCGAATGTAACAGCCGCTTTTCAAATAGCCATGATTAAAATCAGGATCTTTGATCACTTTTTCAAAAATTTGATTCAGAAATTTCGGAGGAGCAGATGAGTTTGTTTCGGCATCCGCGTCCGCCACAGACAGCACAAGAAAAAAACTCAAAACCACTTGCAACCACAATTTGTTTTTCATAAACACCCGCCATCCCAATGAGTGCCGCAGAATACCTAAAAATCCCCTTCTTTTCGCCTGTTATGTTTTAGACAAGCCTGTAATTAAGATCTGGTAAAAGCCTCGACAAGCGGATCAATTGCAAATAAAAGAAACGCCATGAAAAAGACACTCTTCATTCTGATTTTTAGTTTGGTTCTGCAAATCCTCAGCTCAACAGCCGTCGCAAAACCATTGACCTGCCAGGTCCTTTTCCACAGCCAGGGGGCCAGCTTGAAATCCCCGCTTCTTTTTCATTCCACGCAGCCCTCGCTCTTGCTTTTTTCTTTATTTGAAGGAGCTGACGGCAGCCAGAACTACCGCCGCTCTGAATTGATTTCACAAAACTATCTTTCGACTTTTTATATTCACCGACAAGACCCCCGTTGTGAGGTGAAAAACACGTTCACAACCGACGGAAATTTCAATTTTCATTGCGAAAACGTACGGGGCTTTGCTCGCGTCGAAGGACAGCTTCAATGGACAGCCAGCCAGAGCCACGGAACCTACACCGAATCCGCATGGATTCACCCCGAAAGCCAAGCAGAAAATTTGCTTCTTATTTTTGCTGACTGCAAATCAGATTCAAATCCCCATCATTGAAAGCTCATTGGCCACTTCGCCAATGGTGAGTCTACGATCCGCTGACAATATCGGAGCCTTTTCTTTTTCTTCTTCCGGCAAATGAGAAGCCAGGAACCAAAGAAGGTCATCCGTGGTCAGGATTCCAACTGCCATGTCTTCCGGGTCAGAAACCAGCAGACAAGAAATTTTCTTTTCCAGCATTTCAAAGACGGCTTTTCGTAGGGGCCAATCCCCAGGGATGGACTGCACTGGCGATTTCATGGCGAGCTCCACAAATTCAGTTTTGGGATCGCGCACTCCGATGAGGTCTCGCTGAGAGATCACTCCGACAACCACATCCTCTTCATCAATCACTGGCAGATGCCGAATTCTCTTTTCTCGCATCAGTCGCTCGGCCTTTTCGATTGGGGTTCCCAGAGGCACGGCAATCAGTCGATGGGACATAACTGTTTTCACGGATGTCATTGCAAGTCCCTCCTTCTCAATAATTCATCAAGATGCAAGCTTGAAGCCGCTTCAAAAGAAACTGTCAGAACACAAAACGAGAATTTTTGTCTCGCGATTGTTTCTTCAAATGAAATTCAAAGCTCTGTTGGCAAGAAGTGATTGGCACTTTCCTTGCCTTCATCCCAGGTATGGAACAAGCAACAAACGCCCTTTGGGCCATTGATCCCTTTGATACTGACAAAACTCCCACCCCTGAGTCGATTGATTTCGCTCGAGCTCATTTGGGCGGATCTTTTGTCAATACGACTCCACTTTTTGTCTGTGGACCCCATTTTAGCGAAGTCTTGATGCCACTTGAAAGAGTGCGTCACTACCTGCAAGAATTTTCGACAGGTCCCATTCGAACTCCCGAGATCATTCGAACCACATCTGAAAAAAAATCCGAATGGGTCGAAGAAGTTCTCAAAGCTGCGAAAGAAAAAAACTCTCAGCTGATCATTCTCACCAACCATGGGCGCCGGGGATTGTCCAAATTTTTGGTCGGAAGCTTTGCCGAAAGTCTTTTGGAGATTTCTCCTCTTCCTGTTCTTTTGCTAGGTCAGGAAGTGGCCGAAGACAGCCGAAAGGACCGAGCTCTTTTCGCCACTGATTTTTCTTCGGAATCTCGAGAGGCCTTTTTTGAATTCATTCGTTTTCTAGCCCCCTCTTTTAAAGAGCTTCTGCTTTATCATGCTGTGGCAATGCCCTCAGGAGCCGTGGTTGCCAATCAGCTGGGTGGAGCCCCCTTTTACTTTTCACCGGAGCTTTGGCTGGAGCAAGTCAACTGGGCGAAGAGCGAATCCAAGAATTGGCTCAGTCAAATCAAGCAAATGGATTTGCCGCGAAGTCTGCACATTCACACTGTGATCCAAGAGGCTTTTGGCGATCCAGGCCCCGCCATCCTGAAACTTGCCGAGCGAGAGGGAATCAGTTTGATTGGCATGAACTCTCATGGAAAAAAACAGCATTCCTTCTTTTTCTCGAGTGTCACAAAAGACGTGCTTTCTTCGGATCAAGCCGAAGTCTGGGCCTGCGGCCCCCAGTTTGGTTCCAGCTTCCATTAATTAGCTATGCCCAGCAGGTTGAAAGTCAGCTTTGAATCAGTTATGACTGAGATATGAAAAATGAGCATGACGAGACCCTCAAGAAAGTCCAATCGGCCCTGATGCAAATGCATCGTTACCTGATGAACTCTCTCAAGACGGACCGCGAAAACCAGATGGGGCGCAGCATTCCGGCCACTGAGTGGTTTCATCTGATGGTTTCTGATCCTGAGTTCAAATGGCTTCGCACGGCCAGTGGTTTGATGTCAGATATCGATGCCCTGATGGACAATTACACAGTCTCTGAAAATGAGCTCAAATTGATTCGGCAAGAATTGGAATCGCTTTTTTTAGTTCCAAATGAAAACCCAAATGAGTTTCAGTCGATCTACAGTGAAATCGCCAAAAGAAATTCAGATGTCATGCTTTACCATGCGCATCTCAAGCAAATGATTCAGTCTCTGCCCTCGGGGGGATCGCCAGTGGCGGACACTTCTGAAGTTCGTAAGGCCTGGCATCAAAAACCGCAAAAACATCATTCTTAAAAACAGAAAATATTTTTTCCAATTCGAGAAAATGGAATTCATTTTTTAATCGTGAAAAGATCCGATCAAGATCCCATGAATTTCATGCCGCTGAGAGAAATAGAAGATAAAGATTTTCTGCAGATTGAAGACTGGTTTTGACGGGACTTCCATTGATCAGATACAGCGACCTAACAACTGGAGGAATCATGACTGCTTCTTTTCCCTCGCTGAGAGGACTTAAGGTCCTTTTGGCGGAGGATGCAATCGACAATCAAATTCTGATCCGGCGATTTTTGGAAAGCTCTGGTGCATCCATGGACTGGGCTAAAAACGGCCTCGAAGCCTGCATGCGGGTCCTTCAAACCAATTATGATTTGGTGCTGATGGATATCCAAATGCCCGAAATGGACGGAATCCAAGCCACAAAAAAATTGCGAGCCAGTGGCTTTCAAAAACCAATTCTGGCCCTGACGGCCCATGCGATGAAATCAGAAATTTCAAAATCCCTTGAAGCTGGATGCAACGAACATCTCATCAAACCGATTTCCAAAAACCACCTTGTTTCTAGCATTCGCAGACACCTTCCCCTGCTCTAAATGGCGGGTAATTTTTACTTGGCCCCTTGCGGCGGTCTTCGGCCTGCGGTACTTCAACCTGAGCACGGACCCAATCTGATCACTTCCTGGGGGAATGAATGAAGTTTGCTGGACTCGCTGCCTTTCTGCTGTCAGCTCAGTTTGCGATTGCAACACCTGCTTTTCCAACGGCTCCGAATGAAAGTCTGACTCCGGGTGAGCTTTGCAAAGACGCTGCAAGCTTCCGATATCCCGAAAAAATTCCCTACTGCAACCGTGTTGTCGATCCCAATTTAAAAGCTGACATCATCGATAACTACGACGAAATCCTGCACTTTCGAATCCACACTATGCCGCGCAATAAATTTAAAATCGATCACTACATCCCACTTTGCATGGGCGGTTCGAACAGCTCCAAAAATCTTTGGCCTCAGCACGAAAGCGTTTATCAAGTGACAGACATGCTCGAAGAAAAACTCTGTGAGAAAATGGCTGAAGGAGTTCTTTTGCAGAAAGAAGCTGTCGAGCTGATCAAGCGCGCCAAACAGCACTTGAACGAAGCCGATGCCATCTATGAACAGATCAATCTGTTATAACTTGAGGATGGGCTTTGGCCCATTTGAGCCACAAATCCCGCTTTTCCGCTAATTTGATCTGAGGCTGACCGAAGGACTGCTGAGTCAGCTTTTCCAAAGCACCAATTGCGGATGCATGCAAACGATGATCACCATCTTGAAGAGCTTTGAAAAACAAAAGTCTTTCATTGCTTTCCGGTTTTTCGGCCAAGTGACCGAGAATCTGGCTGCGAATCCAAAGCCCCTGCTTTTTACGAAAGTTGTAGCCGGCATTGTACTCTTCCCAAAAAAGATCCCGAGTCTTTCGATCCAGACCCTCTCCCAAGACTTCGACAGCCGCTGAACGCACCACGAGAGCTTTGTCCTTGAGCGCTTCTTGAGCTGCCAGTTTGGCTTTTTGTGGGTGGTAACTGCGAAGTGAGATCAATGCTGCATTTCGCATAAACCATTCAGGTGACTTCAAAGCGGCGTCCAATTCGGGCAAAGCTTTTTCTTTGCCGACCAATGCCGCCAAAGTCAGAGCTTTCCAGCGTGTCGCCATGCTTTGCTCTTTCGCTTTTGAGATTTGCACAAGCTGGGGAAAAAGCTCTTGGCCTTTTTGGCTGGCCAATTGATTTCGGTTTTGTTCGGGCAAAGAGAGAATTTCAAGCGCTTGCATTGAACTCGACACTTGTGCTTTTGGCGGCAGTGCCGCCTGACTTTGCTGAACAAGGAGTGGGATCAAAGATGCCAAAATGATCTTCATATCAAGACTCGTTTTTCTTGACGAAATTTTCAAATTCACCCATCAGCTTTTTATCCTCACTGGAGACATCTTCCAAAGCGGCTGCTTCTTGTAAAAGTTTGTTTTCATCCAGAGAAGAACCCAAGGCTTGGGCGGGATCGACTTCAGGCACATTGGTTTTGATCCCAGCCGCTTCAGCCATCATCTTATCCATATCCATTTGTCCCAAATCAACAGTTGCTTCAGCTTCTGTTTTTGGTTTTTGGTTTTCCACTGCAGCATCAAATTCAGCCATCAAATCGTTGTCGACAGTTGTGCTAACGGTTTCAGACGCGGCGGCTGGTGGTGGAGTCGCCGCTTCCGCAACGGCCGGAGCTGCTTCAACGGCAGCACTCTCAACAGATTTTCCAACAATCTCGGGCTCTGGCTTGGGAGCCGGCGGAGGCGGTGGCGCGGTCTCGACTGCTGCAGCAGGAGCTGCTGCCGCCGCAGTTGCAGAGCCACCTCCGGCTTTGAGAGCTTCCAGTTCTTTTTGCAGTTTGACGTTTTGCTCTTTATAAAAAGACAGATCGGCAATGTCTTCGCTGATGATTTCATATTCTGAGAGTTTGGCCTGAAGCTCTCGCAGCTGAGCTTCCAGTTTGCTTTTGTCTTCACCCGAAAGACCCGATGAGGCAGGGCCTGCAGTCGCGCTGGCGGCAGCTGCATTTAAAGTCTCGATCTGTTGTTGTTTGCTTTGCAAATCCGTTTTTAAATTGGCAATTTCGCTGAGAAGCTTTTGGCTTTCTTCCGATCCACCGGCAGCTCCAACAGCTGCAGCTGTCGGGACTTGTCCCGCTTTTTCAATCCATTCTTTGAGAGTTTGCTCCAGCCGGCTGAGGTCCACCGAAGACGTCGGCTCATGACCCGAATCTTGAGTACTTAAAAACCAGCGAATCGATAAAAACAAAATCACCAAGAGAGTGAGCCCCAAAAGCACTTCGATAATTGTGGCATTATGGCTCATGAGGATATTGAGAAACTTTTCGATGGCTTAATCTCCGGAGAATAATCTTTGTGTTTGTCTTTTAAATTGTGTCTGAGTGTTTGCAGTGGGTCAAGGTCGGGTCAAGTCAGCACCTCCTATCAACTCCTCTGGACCTAGACCCAAGTCGGAGTTAGGCTCTCTGCTATGGTCACTTTGGATTTAATTATTAAGAATGCCTCTGTTTTGATTGCCACTGACTCACCTCAAGGACGGATTGAAATCCAAGAGGTCCAAACACACATCGGAGTCAAAGACGGAAAAATCCGCTACATCGGCAATGAAAACCATCCGGCAGCTCAGATTATTGATGGCAAAGGCTTGCATTTGCTTCCGGGAATTATCGACAGCCAAGTGCACTTTCGCGAACCCGGAATGATTCAGAAAGAAGACTTGGGAACTGGCACAGCTGCCGCGGCGCTTGGCGGGGTCACCAGCATTTTTGAAATGCCCAACACCAATCCTCCGACTACCAATCAGGAGCTGCATGCCGATAAATTGCGCCGAGCTGCTGAGAAGGCCTGGGTGAATCACGCTTTCTACATTGGGGCCTCTCACGAAAATGTCGCTGAACTGGCAGAGCTTGAAAAAATCCCCTATTGCCCCGGAATTAAAATCTTTATGGGAAGCTCGACTGGTTCCCTGCTGGTCGAAGACGATCCCACATTGGAAAAAATTTTTCGCCAGGGCTTTCGCCGCCTGATTTTCCACAGCGAAGACGAAGAGCGCTTGCGCGAGCGAAAGCACATCGCTGTAGAAAGCAAGGACGTGCGCAATCATCCCATTTGGCGGGACGAGCTGACAGCTCTTCGCTCGACCGAGCGGCTGATCGCATTGGCAGAAAAAACCAAACGACCTGCTCACGTCTTGCACGTGACGACAGCGGAAGAGATGGCTCTTTTAAAACAGAAAAAGAACAAAAAATTTGGCCTGATTTCGGTCGAAGTCCTTCCCCAGCATCTCACTCTGGCAGCGCCAGAATGTTATGAGCGCTTAGGTACTCTGGCTCAACAAAACCCGCCCATTCGTGATCAGCGCCATCAGGACGCTTTGTGGAAAGCGGTTTTAGATGGAACAGTCGATGTCATGGGTTCGGACCATGCCCCGCACACACTGGAAGAAAAAAAACGAGAGTATCCTTCTTCGCCTTCAGGCGTTCCAGGAGTTCAAACCATGCTTCCCATCATGCTGGATCACGTCCATCAGGGACGCTTGCCGCTGACTCGATTGGTGGAGCTGCTTTGTGAAAATCCTCGACATGTCTTTGGCTGCAAATCCAAAGGACGAATTGAGCTTGGACTGGATGCCGATCTGACTTTGGTGGATTTGAAAAAAACTCGCACCATTGAAAACAAATGGATTGCCAGTCGTTGTGGCTGGACCCCTTTTGATGGAATGAAAGTCACTGGCTGGCCAATCATGACAATCATCAATGGCACGCCCGTTATGCAGGACAATCAGCTCTTGGGAACTCCGCGAGGACGACCGGTGGAGTTCCAATTTTGAGTTCGACTCAAAATCAGAATAAATCCCAAGCTTTCCTGTCATTTTTTGTCGGCGGTCTGCTGCCGATTTTAGCTTTCACATTGATTGAAGAAAGCAAGGGCCCTGTTTGGGGAACTGTCGCTGGAATGATTTTCGGCATTGGTGAAATTCTCTTTGAAAAATTCAAATACAAAAAAGTCAGCGGTGTGACTTGGGTTGGCAATTTGATGATTCTGGGGCTTGGCGGAATCTCGATTGTTTCTCAGGAAGGACTGTGGTTCAAATTGCAGCCCGCCCTGTTTGAAGCTTTTTTCGCGGTTTTTCTCTGTGGTTCTTGGCTTATGAAGAAACCCTTTCTTTTAGCCATGGCAATGAAGCAAAATCCCAACACACCGGAAATGATCAAACCGATTTTAGCGGCAATGACTTTTCGTTTGAGTCTGTTTTTTGCGGCTCATGCCGCTTTGGCCACTTGGGCAGCCTTGGCTTGGACAACGGCTCAATGGGCCTGGCTGAAAGGTGCTGGCTTGATTGCCAGCTTTCTGTTTTATCTTTTATGTGAATTGGCCTGGATTCGATATCGAGCAAAAAAAAAGAGAGGGCCGCCCAAAAGCAACCCTCTCCAAGAGTAATTCAAATTTTACCAGCCGTTGCAACGACGGAACTGGAAGTGATAAAGCAACTCACCAGAGACATCTGCAGAGTCAAGGCTGGCGATTGTATCATCCAATCGGCTGTTGGCTTGAGCTACCATGGACGTGTTCACTCGGAAGTTGACTTGAGCTCCGCAAGCGGACCAAACCAGAGTGCTTGCCACAAGCTCATCCGTCAGAGTGAAAGTGTCGTTTTCAGGGCCAGTGAAAGTTCGTCTCAGGCTCGGACCACGGCTTCCCGCCCAAAAGTACTCCACGTTAAATTGGTTTCTTCCACCAGAGGGAACGGCGTTGTACCCACGGTAATCCAGTTTCAACAGAGCCACTGAGTAACCTTGTGGAACATTCACAGGAATCGCCAGGTTGCAGGATTTGCGATCAATTCGCTTTCCGTTGCTGCCGGCTTCTGCGACATATTGGTCAAACAAGATACTGACTGCAGAACCATCCGGCGAAACTGTCGCACTGGCTGTTCCAGCTGGACAACCAGAACCCCCATAGGCCGGCTGGCCAAGTGACAATTGCTGCGCGAAAGCTGCAGATGAAATGACCAGTCCCATTGCGAAACCGAAAACTTTTGCCAACTTCATATACTCCCCCTTGATTTGGTTTTGAGTGGCATCACTCTTTACTGAATCTCCTCAGAGCAAGAGGTCTGCCAAGCACTTTGGAGTCAGATTGGCCCCTGTGGAAAAAACAAAGCCCCGGTTTTTTGGACCAGGGCTTTGTTGATTCTAAATTGCTAAAACGATTTTACTGCTGACAGAAAGGCATATCAGGCATGACTTGGCAGAGAACATCGCAAAGAGCTTGATCTCCCAATGGACAAGTCCCTGGATCTGCTCCACCGCCACCGCCATCACTGGATGACTGACCGACATAGATTTTATGGCTAGTTGCGGTGGCACCAGCTGCATCCTTCACTGTGATTTGAGTTTCCCCATTCGCAACAGCTGTCAGAATACCATTGGCATCAATTGTCGCCACGGCTGCGTTTGAGCTTGCAAATTGAAAAGGTTTCTTTCCATAGACAGCTTCAAACTCCAATGTCTGTCCTGGTGCAACAGTGGCTGCAAATGGAGAGACAAAAATTTTCTTGGCCTGAATGGCTTCGACAACCCCTAAAGCATCCACTCGGCAATCACAAGCTGTGGCAACTGTTGAAGCTGCACCTGTCGCCTGCAAAAGAGAACGAATCTGCGTCGGTGACAAGCTCGGATCCTGCGCTTTCGCGAAAGCCACAAGCCCTGCCACCAGTGGAGTGGCCATTGAAGTGCCGGACAGATTGCCATACTTATTGGATGGCAAAGTGCTCATGATCTCATTTCCTGGTGAGGCCAAATTGACTTTGGCTTTTCCATAGTTGGACCAGCTCGGTTTGGCATCGCTTGAATCTGAAGCTGCGACTGAAATCGTATTCGAAAGCCCGGCATTGGCTGGGTAGACTTCGTAGGTGTCATTGTTCTTGCCATCATTGGCAGCAGCGACGACAAAAACGATCCCGGCTTTTTCAGCTCTTTGCATGGCTTCAATGATAGGCATGGCTTGCGCTTTTGGAATCGCAGCTCCCCAGCTAGCAGAAATCACGTCCACACCTTTTTCAATGGCATAGTCGATGGCTTTCACACCATTGTTCAAATCACCGCCGCCGTTTTTATCCAAAAATCGAATGGGCATGATGGAAACTTCAGGAGAAATCCCGGTTGTTCCTCCTTCGACCAGACCCGTTGAGCCGACAATCCCCGCACAGTGTGTTCCGTGGCCTGGATTTTGTCCGACTTCATCCATTGGATCACTGTCATTGCCGGCAAAATCATAGCCAGCAACCATATTCGGAGACAAAGACGGATGCTTTGAATCCACTCCAGTATCAATCACAGCGACAACAACCTTTTTAGATCCTTTATTGCCAGCTTTTTTCCAAGCCTCTTCAGCTCGGACTTTTTGAATCGCCCATTGCTGCTTCAGAGCCATTGTTTCTGTTTCCAGCGGTGTTGTGAAAAGATGCATGCGGGCATTGGGCACCACATATTCCACATTTGGATCTGTCAAAAGTTGAATCATCGCTGAAACTTTATTGGCTTCAGAAATCGTCACTTTCATCAAGTTGCCAGCATCGTGGACATCCAAAATTCTCAATGCTGAGCTTCTGGAAAATGTTTGAAAGGCTTGCGTCGACCGGTACTTCACCAGGTATTCTGCTGCAAAGACTGGCAACGAGAACGCCAATAAAACTAAAATCCCTATCACTTTTTTCATGTATCCCCTTCCATGGTTTGCTTTAGGTTGTGTCAAGTCTAGTCAGACTCATTTCCAAGAGTGGAGGAAAAAAGCAGCAATGACCCAATCCGTCGAAAGAAATTTATAAAAGTTGTGAGTCCAACTTATATCCACAAAAAGATTTGCTTCTTTGTATCACCTCGTTGAACACTGAATCTCCATGAGTTTCTGGCAAGTTCTTCTTTTATCCTTTATCGAGGGGCTCACTGAATTTCTTCCTGTCTCTTCAACGGGACATTTGATTCTTGCATCGGCAGTGATGGGAATCGAAGATCAGGGCTTCATCAAAAGCTTCAACGTCATCATTCAATTTGGCGCTATTCTCTCTGTGCTGGTGCTTTATTGGCGTCGCTTTCTGCCGAATTTGGAATTTTATAAAAAGCTGGTGATTGCCTTTTTGCCGGCTGCTCTCATTGGCCTCGCAGTGAAAAACAAAATCGACGCTGTCCTAGGCAGCGTGGAAATTGTCGCTTGGGCGCTCATTGTGGGCGGATTCATTCTGATTTGGAGCGACCGATTTTTCAAAGATCACCCCGGCAACAAAAAAATTGATTCCATGAGCTGGATGGATTGTTTGAAATTGGGGTTGTTACAATGTTTTGCATTCATTCCGGGTATTTCCAGGTCCGGCGCCACAATTGTTGGCGGACTGGCTTTGGGTTTATCGCGAAAAGAAGCTGCCGAGTTTTCATTTTTTCTGGCAGTGCCCACTCTGGCTGGGGCGACTTTGGTGAAAACGCTTGGAATCGTGAAAACATTAGATAGCTCGCATTGGCAATTTCTGCTGGCAGGAACGATTTTTTCGTTTTTCTTTGCTCTGATTGCCATTCGCTTTTTTATCGGCATCGTCAGTCGGTTTGGATTTCGCCATTTCGGAATTTACCGAATCGTTCTTGGCGTTTTGATTCTTTTCTTTGTTTCAGGAGGTGCTGCATGAATCCAACCACAGCCGGACGATTGGTTGCCGGTGAGCTCAATGAATGGATGACAGAATCTCTTTTTCTGATGCCGAATTGGAAGTGGATTGGCTTGGTACTAGCGATTGTTATCGGGCTTTTACTGAAATCAGTCTTGAAATCAGTCCTTCGAACAGTGAAGAACGCCTCTTGGACCCATGGTCGGGCGACAGGATTTCTCTTGCACTTTTTAGAAACGGATTTGCAAAAGCCACTGGCCTGGATTCTGACCTGCGTTTTTTGGCTGGTGTCCTTGCATGCCATTGGACTTCCTGAAGGACCTTACAAAGTCCTGGCGATTTTCATTCAAATCATTCTGGCTTTTCATTTGATTGTTCTGGTTTACCGGGCGGCCGAGGCCTTTGGCGCATTGCTTGTCAAAATCACCGAGAAAACCGGCACTTCATTGGATGGCCAACTGGCTCCGATGGCCACCAAAATTCTAAAGGTTCTTGTGGTTGTGTTGGGAGTTCTCATCACAATTCAAAATTTTGGTGTGAATGTCATGTCCATTCTCGCAGGTCTCGGCCTTGGGGGATTGGCTTTGGCATTGGCAGCACAGGATACCGCCGCCAATCTGTTTGGTTCGATCACGATTGTCGCCGATCGGCCTTTTCGAATTGGTGATTATATCAAAATCGGCGGAACTGAAGGAGTCGTTGAAGAAATTGGCTTTCGTTCCACGAGAATTCGAACTCCTTATCGCAGTCTTGTGACAATCCCCAATTCGGTTGTCGCCAAGGAAATGATCGACAACCTTGAATTCCGACCCGAAAGAAGGGTTCGTCACATTTTGGGATTCACTTACAATGCCAAAGAAGCTCAGCTGAAGAGCTTTATGATGGAAGTTGCCAGTTACCTTCAGAATCACCCGAAAGTGGACCAGACAAGGACGACGATTCGCTTTTTCAGTTTAGGCGATTTCAGCTTACAAGTTCAGGTTCAATTTTATATTTACACCACAGACGCCAATGAGGAGATGGAGATTCAGGAGAATTTTCTTTTTTTCGTCATGCAGACAGCAGAGAAGATCGGACTGGATTTTGCTTTCCCAACTCAGACTCAGCATGTGAAGTTGGAACAAGCTCCGCGTGAGTCACAAAGTCCTCACGCGGCTCTTTAAAGGAATTATTTCTTTTTCTTCGCAGGTTGCTTTTTGCTATCGTCGCTGGGATTGCTTTTGCCAAGAAGAGCTGCGGTTTCAGCTCTGATTTTCTCGGTTTCCAAGCGCATTTTCTCAGCTTCCAATTCAGCTCGCAAAGTGTCGGCCTTCATTTTTGTTGAATCGGCTTTTTGGTGCGCTTCTTCGACTTTGTCAGACAGGCCGGCTTTTTCATTTTTCGCTTTTTCTAATTCTTGCTTGAGGCGTTCCATATCGGATTGAGCCCGAGCAGCGTCCGCTTCATGATCAGAAATCGCTTTTTTGATTTTGGCAATTTCTTGATTGATCTGGGCAAGCTCCTTGGCTGACTGAGCCCGAGATTTTTCAACATCCGCTTTGATTTTGGCTGTTTTTTCTCGGGTTTTTGCCTCTTCTTTTTTGGCATTTTCGAAATTTTTGCGCTCTTCTTCAACTTTGGCGCTCATATTTTTGCTGTCTGTTTGAACTCGAGCCACTTCGGTCTGCATGGCTTCAATTTCTTTCGCGGCTTTTTCTTCGGCTTGCTTCAATTTGGCGATTTCAGCCTCGGCCCGAGCTCTTTCCGCTTCGGCTTTGGCTTGCTCAGCTTTTGCTTTTGCCGATGTGGCTTGCGCCAGAGTCCCAGCTTTCGTGGAAGTCAATTTGGTTCTTTCCAAATTGGCAGCAACTTCGCGCTCACTTTTTCGAGCTTCTGCTGCTTCCTTGGAAGCTTTTTCAGCTTCTTCTTGAGCCGCTTTGGTTTTTTGCTCCATTTCTTTGGTCTGAGCAATCGCCGCTGCCATCATTTTTTCAGAAGCTTCTTTTTTCTTCATCGCTTCATCACGAAGGACTTTTGATTTTTCTGCTCTTTCTTTGGCCGCATCCATCTGCTTCTGAGCTAGATTCTGCTTTTCATCAGCCAGTTTGGCTTGTTTTAAATACTCTTCTGATTCCGCACGCAATCGAGCCGCTTCATTTTCAGCTTTGGCCTGCTCGTTTTTCGCTTGAGCCTCCATAGTTTTAGCTTTGGCGATTGCTGATTGCGCGGACTCTTTGTTTTTGTCCCGCTTCTTTCTTTCCTCATCGGCTCGGCGCTTGGCCTCGCGCGAATCGGCTTGAGCCGCTTCGGAATCTGCCATCGCCTCTTCGGCTTCAACGGCGGCTGAGTCTTGGGCTCGAACTTCTTTCGTTTGAAGAGAAGAGACCAGAGTAAATGCCAACAATGAGATAATCCAATTCTGTGCTTTCATAGATGCTCCTTCAATTCCATATCAGTATAGGAAATTCCTTCGCCAGGTTCAAAATTTTGCCAACAAATTGGACTTCTGGCGGCCCACCTTGAAGCGATTTCTCCGAGGTTTTTCTTTCTGTCGAGGTTTTGGACACCAGATGGAGCCCCAATTTGTCGGAAATGTTCAACTCCTGAACAGAGCGATTGCTCTCCCGAGGCAATGGATTGGTTTTAGAGACCCCAGGACTTCGGTCGGGTGTGGCCCTTCCCTTGCTCTAGGTAAGTGCAACCCCCCATAGCGGCCTGGTCCCCCACCCCCCAAACCAGGTCGCTTTTTTTCCCTTTTCCAAAATCCCGATCCTCTCCGTTTGGACAGCTGTCAGCACGCTCTTGCTTCGCTAAGATCTAAGAATATGAAATTAGGGATTTTTGTTCTCAGCGGATTTGCCAGTGTCTCCATTTGGGCGGCTCCACTTAAAGTGATTGTCGATCCAGGCCATGGCGGAAGTGATGCCGGCGCCGTCTATGGCCCAGCAAAAGAATCCGAAATCACACTTCAAGTGGCCAAGCACCTGCAGGATCTTCTCAGGCAATCCTCGGACTTTCACTCTTCTCTCACTCGCAGCCAGGATCAGAACCTGAGCTTGCAGGAAAGAGTGCAGTTGGCTGAAAAAGAAAAAGCCGATCTTTTTCTGAGTATTCACGCCAACGCTTCGACAGATCAAAGAGCTCGCGGAGTGGAATTTTATTTTCAAAATCATTTGCCTGCTGATCAAGAGTCGCTCTTTCTTGCTAATTTGGAAAATCAAATGGTGAAAGAAACCCAAGGCCCCAATCAGGATCTCAGTAAAAAAGGCGATGTTCTGGCAATTGTTGAGGACTTGAAAAGGCAGACAAAAATGCGAAGCAGTTATGTCCTCAGCGATCGCCTGCTGAAAGCCTGGAATAAAAGCGGCAGAAAAAATAGCAACGTCATTCGCCAAGCTCCCTTTTATGTCATTTCCAAAACCAGCATTCCTTCCGTTCTGGTTGAGCTCGGATTCGTCTCAAATCCCAAAGAGTCACAAAAACTGATCCAGGCCAATTACCAGAAAGAAATCGCCTTGAAGATCTATCAAGGGCTTGTGGATTACAAAGAAATGGTGGACAAGGCTGAGCTCGGCCGACTACAGTAGCGCCCATGCGCACAGACGGACGAGATTTCTCACAATTAAGGCCCATTCGAATCACGCCTCATGTTTCAGAATTTGCCGAAGGCAGCGCAATGGTCGAATTTGGCAAAACCAAAGTTCTTTGTACAGCCAGCTATGAGCCGATGCCTCCCAAATGGTTGCAGGGAACCGGCACGGGTTGGATCACTGCCGAATATGGGATGCTTCCCAGATCTACTCAACAGCGTTTGAAGCGGGACAAAACCCTGACTGGCGGACGCACTCAGGAAATCTCTCGACTGATTGGTCGCAGCCTTCGCGCTGCCATTGACCCAAAAATTCTTGGCGAAAGACAAATCACCATCGATTGCGACGTCCTTCAAGCCGACGGAGGCACCAGGACAGCGGCGATCACAGGTGGATTTGTCGCTTTGGCCCTGGCTCTTAAAAAGCTTCAGGATGTCAGCGAAATCAAAAGCCTTCCTCTGATCAATTATGTCGCTGCAATCAGCATCGGCCTGGAAAAAGGACGGCTGCTTTTGGATTTGAATTATGATGAGGATTCAATGATCGGCACCGACATGAATTTTGTGATGACACAAAAAAACGAATTCATCGAAGTGCAAGGCACAGCTGAGCACGTCCCCTTCAATAAGGGCCAGCTAATGGAAATGATGGATCTAGCTCAAAAGGGCTGTCAGGAACTTTTTCGTCATCAAGCAGAAATCATTGGAAACTTCTTTCCATTGAAATAAGCTAGTCGCTATGACTGAGCTTTGGATTTCCACCGGCAATAAGGGCAAACTGAGCGAATTCAAACTTCTCTTTGAAAAGCATTTGCCAGATTATAAGATTTTTTCCATTGCCGATCTTCCAACTTTCACTCCACCACCCGAAAACGGACAGAGCTTTCTCGACAACGCTCGAATCAAAGCCAAAAGTCTCAAAGCCATGAAACCTGGCACTTGGGTGATGGCCGAGGACTCAGGCCTGGAAGTCGAAGGACTTGGCAATCTTCCCGGCATACACTCGGCCCGATATGCCGGCCCCAAAGCGGCTGACAGCGAAAACGTCGCCAAGCTTTTAAAAATGATGCAGATCCGGGCCATCAGCAATCGCAATGCTCAATTCAAATGTTGCATGGTCGTCTTCACTCCCACAGGTGAAGAATGGATTTTCAACGGTGAACTCAAAGGCCAAATTGCGAAAGTCCCAGCCGGCCAACATGGTTTTGGCTATGACCCGATCTTCGTCCCCGACGGCGAAACCAAAACTGTCGCCGAACTCGGCAGCGGATTTAAAAGCCAAAATTCACATCGAGCCAAAGCGACTTTGGCTTTCATTGAAAAACTGAAATCTCTTTAAAAAATGAGGGAAGGGGCGGCAAGCCGCCCCTTTTTCACCTGAAGGATTTTCTAGCGGCGAGTAGAACTCGCAGACGATGAACTGCGGGAGCTTGGACTGCGGCTAGATTGGCTGCTTGAACTTCGTGCTGAATTTGAATTGGAAGAGCTTGAACTGGCACGACCCGAACGACTGGGACTGGTTTTCTTTGTCACTTTTAACCTCCTTGCTTCCCTAGCGTTTAGCAAAAACAAGTCCAACTTTTTAAATTGAGTTCAAATCCGGTCAAAGTTAGGTGAAGTCAAATAAGGATTTGGTTTCGATTAAATAAATAAAGCTTCAGACACAACTGCTTGGAATTCAGCCCGAGGTTGAACCGAGTAACCACGTCGAAGGTGATCCTGATTTTGATAAACATTAAAAGCTTTGGGAGCGAAGAAAATTTCAATCTGTCGACGCAGGCTATGGCTGGGGCGAACCAGGGCCAGCTCTCCCCCTTTTCGCCCCAAGTCTCGACTGGTATCCGCAAAGTACTTGAGAACTTGAAGACTGAGGAAATCGGCCTCAGAGAGATCAATAGCGACTCGCGACGATTTTTCGACTGTTTGCTCTAGTGTTTGGATCAGTTGGCGGTCATTGAAAGCATCCACTCGGCCTGAAATCTTCAGGCCCGTCCAGCCGGGAAGTTCGATTGATCGCAAAATTGTCATCATTTCGTCTCTGACAATTACAACTCCCTGTCAGCTTGTCAATGGAGAGTCACTTCCCCATTGTCAAAAGCCGCATTTTCGCGATAAACCAAAAGCCGTTCATGAAAAAAGGGGGTCGGTTTTTATGAAAGGTCTGAAAATCTTTTCTGGTAATTCCAATCCTCAACTGGCGCGAAAAATCGCCGAAGCTGCAGGAGTCGATCTCGGTTACTGTCAGCTCAACTCTTTTGCTGATGGTGAAATCCAAGTCGAAATTCACGAAAGCGTCCGCGGTCAGGATGTCTTCGTTGTTCAAAGCGCTTGCCCCCCAGCCAACCAAAATTACATGGAGCTTTTCATTTTGATCGATGCGCTTCGAAGAGCTTCGGCCACTTCGATCACTGCTGTGATTCCCTATTATGGTTACGCCCGGCAGGATCGAAAAGTCGCCCCCCGAGCCCCAATTTCGGCCAAATTGATGGCCGATCTGATCACCACAGCTGGCGCCAATCGAGTTGTTTCTGTGGATTTGCATGCCGCCCAGATCCAGGGCTTTTTCAATGTTCCCGTGGATCACCTTTTTGCCATTCCCACCTTGTCTCGAGCTTGGAGAGAGGCCATGGGCACCGGAGATGACTTTGTTGCGGTGAGTCCTGATGCTGGCGGAGTCGAAAGAACCCGAGCTTTTGCCAAGCGGATTGAGTGTCCAATAGCAATTGTCGACAAACGCCGATCCGGTCCTAACGAAGCGAAAGCCCTGCATTTAATTGGAGATGTGGCCGGCAAAACCGCAATTATCGTGGATGACATGATCGATACAGCAGGAACTCTTACACAAGCTGTTGACAGTCTTTACAAAAATGGTGCAAAACGTGTGTTCGCCGTTGCAACGCATCCGGTTCTGTCAGGGCCTGCGATCTCTCGAATCGTGGAAAGCCGAATTGAAAAACTGTGGGTGACTGACACGATTCCTTTGAGCGAAGCTGCGCGAAACTGTGGAAAAATCGAAGTGATTTCAGTGGCTCATCTGCTGGCTGAAGCAATCAAGAGAATCCATGGCAATGATTCCGTCAGCTCTTTATTTGATTAGTTATTTGATTTATTTTTTGATTTATTTTGGAGAAGAAGTATGAGCCAAAGACAAGAACTCAATGTAGAAGCAAGACAGCCTGGAAAGCACAACAGCCGAGCTCTTCGCCGGAACCGCAAAGTTCCTGCCGTTGTTTACGGAGCGACTGAGCCTCAGAACATTTTCATCGATGAATCTTCAGTGGTTCGTTTCAATGTTCGCGCTTATGAAAACTCTCTTTTCAATTTGAAAAGCGCAGATTCAAAATTGAACAACATCGTCGTTCTGATGAAAGACGTGAACGTTCATCCTTTGACTCGCCGACCTCAGCACGTTGATCTTTTCGCTCTAGATTTGAAAAAAGCCGTTCGCGTTTCCATCGAAGTCCGTCTGGAAGGAAAACCAGTGGGTCTTGCTGAAGGCGGTCTCTTGAACGTGGTCAACCGTCAAATTGAAATCGAATGTTTGCCAACTGAAATTCCCGATGGGATCACTGCTGATATTTCTGGTTTGAGCGTCGGCGATGCTCTCCACGTTTCAGATTTGAAAATTCCAGAAGGAATGAAAGTTCTTTCTTCTGCCGAAACAACAATTGCAGTTGTGAACCTCTTTGTTGAAGAAGAAGTTGCTGCTCCAACAGCCGCAGCAACCGATGCAGCCGCAGCAGCCCCTGCAGCTGGCGCAGCAGCTCCTGCAGCCGGTGCCGCCGCTCCTGCCAAGGAAGCCGCCAAGAAGGAAGAGAAAAAGTAATCTCTCCAAACAAGAAGTTGATTTCAAAAAAGCGGTCCCAGTGGCCGCTTTTTTTATTTGGACTGTTTATTTTTTCATCCGATTCCGCATCCATGTCTTTCCTCATTTCCCCCCGGCACCGCTGTGCTTGAGACCCTCCATCCACGATGTTGTCCGTTGGTATGGCGTGCCGACGGTCAACATCGTGGATGAGTGCTCGTCACGAAGTCTTTTGCTTGGGTGGTGTGCGAAGCTCGCGTCTTCGCCTGATCGTGAACGTCCGTGTCCGTCTTTTCTGGAAATTCGGCCCTCCACGGCCTCACCCCTTCGGGGCTCGCCTTCGGCGAGTTTCCAGAAAACTCAAGGCTGGGGAAGGGAAGGGAAAGAAGAATAGATTGAATGAATTTCGGTCTTGTGGAGTTGCAGCTTTTGCCTCTACAAAAAAATCGCTTTCCCTCTGAAAATAGACTAAAACGATCACTCATGTATTTCGTTGTCGGTCTCGGAAATCCGGGTTCAAAATATGCGCTCACTCGCCATAACATTGGCTTTATGGCTGTTGACCTTTTTGCCATGGGTG
>JBGGMM010000236.1:0-6310 GCA_041288045.1 Pseudobdellovibrionaceae bacterium
TCATAGTAAGAGAGTGATTTTCAAATAAGGCAGAAGCTCAGTTTTTCAAGATCAAAAAAGCTTTTTCTATTTTTCGGCCAGCGCGCGGACCCTAAGTGCATAATATTTATTGATTTTTCTGAATAATTCTAAATTTTCCTCAGAATGTCCTCCCCTTTCCCCACTCTATGAGGATTTCGGCTTGACCAAACCTGCCAAACCTCTTAATTTCCCAAGCTTCCGCAAGGAAATTGAGTAATCTCATGGCCTTCAGCCAAGGGGTGAAGAACGGCATCCGGCTCTTCTGATAAAAGAGTCGTAAACAGAAAAAGAGGTAAATAGAATGCCTACAATCAATCAGCTCATCAAACGTGAGCGAAGTGTTCAAAAGAACCAGACAAAGTCACCAGCATTGGCGTCTTGTCCACAAAGACGTGGGGTTTGTACTCGCGTTTACACAACAACTCCAAAGAAGCCGAACTCTGCACTTCGTAAAGTGGCAAAAGTTCGCCTCTCTAATGGATTTGAAGTGATCTCTTACATTCCTGGAATTGGTCACAACCTCCAAGAACACTCTGTTGTTCTGATTCGTGGTGGTCGTGTGAAGGATCTTCCCGGTGTACGTTATCATATCGTTCGAGGCGTACTCGATCTTCAAGGTGTAAATGGTCGTCTTCGTGGCCGATCTAAGTACGGCGCTAAACGCCCTAAGAAATAATTTTTTGAAATAGAAAATCAGAGGTGACAAATGTCTCGTCGTAAAAAAACGTTTAAAAGAGAAGTAATTCCAGATCCAGTTTATAAAGATATCGTAGTAGCTAAGTTCATCAACAAAATGATGATTCAAGGTAAAAAAGCCGTCGCTCAGAAATTGTTCTACGGAGCATTGGATGAGTTGAAGGACAAGGTTGCTGGCGAAGAGCCAATTGGCATTCTTAAAAAAGCGCTTGAGAATTGCAAACCTGCTCTCGAAGTTCGTTCACGCAGAGTCGGTGGAGCGACTTACCAGGTTCCAGTTGATGTTCGTCCATCACGTCGTTTGGCACTTGCTATGCGATGGTTGATTTCTTACGCTCGGGAGCGTGGTGAAAAAGATTTCTCCAAGCGTTTGGCTGGTGAGCTCTTGGATGCTTACAACAATCGCGGAAACGCGATCAAAAAACGTGAAGATGTGCACAAAATGGCAGAGTCCAACAAGGCCTTCTCTCACTACAACTGGTAAAACAGTTGATTTCATTCCAACAGTGACTAAAATCGGTCAGCAAATGCTGGCCGATTTTATTTTCGGCTCTCGGAAATTGTAGGAAAGAACGATGTCGGTTTTAGATCCCCAAAATTTGTCGGAACTTAAATTCACCCGAAACTTTGGAGTGATGGCCCATATTGATGCCGGTAAGACCACAACAACTGAACGAATCCTTTACTACTCTGGTAAGAGCCACAAAATTGGCGAGGTTCATGATGGCGCAGCCACAATGGACTGGATGGAGCAAGAGCAAGAACGTGGGATTACGATCACGGCCGCTGCTACCACATTGATGTGGAAAGATCATCGCCTCAATATTATCGATACTCCCGGACATGTGGATTTCACAATCGAAGTCGAACGGTCTCTTCGTGTTCTTGATGGGGCCATTGCGGTGTTTGATGGTGTGAATGGGGTCGAGCCCCAATCAGAAACTGTCTGGCGGCAAGCCAATCGCTACAAAGTTCCTCGCATTTGCTTTATCAACAAAATGGACAGAGTTGGCGCTGATTTCGTGATGAGTGTGAATACGATCAAGGAAAAGCTCCAGGCCAATCCATTGGTCATTCAAGTTCCCGTCGGCCTTGAAGACACTTTTTCTGGTGTGGTGGATTTGATCGAGAATAAAGCCTATATCTGGGATCAATCCGGAAACGGAGAAAAGTTTCAAATCTTAGAAGTTCCTTCGGACATGAAGAGTGATGTTGAAAAGGTTCGTCTGGAAACAATTGAAAAAATTGTCGAATACGATGACGAACTTCTTGAAAAATATTTGAACGGCGAAATTCCGACACCTGCACAGTTGAAAAGTGCTCTTCGCAAAGGAACTCTTGCTTTGAAGTGTTTCCCCGTTCTCTGTGGCGCAGCTTTCAAAAACAAAGGCGTTCAGCCTTTAATTGATGCGACTGTTGCGTATCTTCCAAGTCCGTTAGATGTCTTACCTGTTGTGGGCACAGACCCTGAAAAGCCAGAAAAAGAAATTACTTGTAAGACAGACTTTGAAGAGCCCGCAGCGGCCCTTGCTTTCAAAATTGCAAGCGATCCATTTGCAGGTTCTCTGACTTATATTCGAGTTTACTCAGGAACTGTCAAAGTTGGTGACTCTCTCAACAATCCAAGAACAGAAAAGAAAGAGCGAATTCAAAAGCTCGTGAAAATGCATGCCAATTCTCGCTCAGAAATTCCAGTTTTAAGAGCTGGAGATATCGGTGCTGTCGTCGGTTTGAAATTTACAGGCACTGGAGATACTCTTTGTGAATCCAAACGCCCAGTCATTCTGGAAAGCATTGCATTCCCTGAGCCAGTCATTGCTGTCGCTGTTGAAGCTAAATCATCAGCTGATCAGGAAAAAATGATGGCAGGCTTGGAAAAGCTTGTGAAAGAGGATCCTTCTGCTCGACTTCGCAATGATCCAGAAACAGGACAGACCCTTCTCTCTGGGATGGGTGAGCTGCATTTGGAAATCTTAGTGGATCGGCTTTTGCGAGAACACAAAGTTCAAGCCAATGTTGGTAAGCCCCAAGTTTCCTATCGAGAAACAATTTCAAACTCTAGCAGAGCCGATTTCACTTTTGACAAAATGATTGCTGGTGAGCAGCAGAACGTGAAGGCCACAGTTTTCATTCAACCTCTTGAGAAAAGTGCAGGGCTTAAAGTCGAATCCAAATTAGTTTCAGGCAAGGGTGCCACGGTGCCTCAAGACATTCAGAAAGCTGCTCTTTCGGGCCTTCGTGAAGCATCAGAGGTCGGTCCTGTTGCCGGCTACAGTCTCATTGATATGAAATGTGAATTGATCGAACTTTCTTACCCTCCAGAGACTCCAGCTAATGAAGCTGGAGCAAAAGCCGCAGTAGCCCTCGCTTTCCGTGAAGCCGTCAAAAAAGCACAAGCTATCCTCTTGGAACCAATCATGAAATTAGAAGTCTCGTCTCCGGATGATTTCGTTGGAAGTGTCATCAGTGACCTCAACTCTCGACGCGGAAAAGTCCTTTCCATGAATGTGAAAGCGGGCGGGGGGCAAGTGATCCATGCTGAGGTGCCGCTTGCCAAACTTTTTGGTTACGCCACAGATGTCCGTTCTCTTTCACAAGGACGAGCGAGTTTTTCGATGGAATTTTTAGAGTACTCTTCGGTTCCTCCAAAAGTGAAAGAGGAAATCCTGACCTCGCTTGGGCGCTTTTAAACTTTCTTCATATCAAGTTTAAAAATATTTCGGATTCCTTTTGACATTGATTTCACACCCGATGCATATTCCCCCCTCAGTCACGGCGGAAACACCCCTTGAAGGTCCCGAAAATTGAGCGTCAGATCGAATATAGATGATTTGAAAGCAATTTTTGGTCGGCTCAGGTGGTGTGTTTTGGCATTTGCAACGAGCTGGGAACTCTAGGGAAATCAAAAGCTTAGCGCTGTGACCCCCTGAAGATGGCAGCTCAAAAAGGAAGTACGAGTATGAACAGTCAGAAGATTCGAATTCGCCTGAAAGCTTTCGATCATAAGCTTCTCGATCAATCGACGAAGGAAATCGTAGAAACTGCACGCAGAACTGGAGCGCGAGTGGCGGGACCAATTCCCTTGCCAACACGTATCAACAGATATACAGTCCTGCGCTCACCCCACGCGGACAAAAAATCTCGTGAGCAGTTTGAGATTCGTACTCATAAGCGCATGTTGGATATTTTGGAACCCACACAGCAGACTGTCGATCAGCTCATGAAACTCGACCTCTCTGCAGGGGTGGATGTTGAAATTAAACTGTCAGCGATCTGATAGGAGTAAGTCGTGAGCGAAAATACAGAGACAGCAGCTGCTGAGACAGCTGCAACGCCAACAAACGGCGGAATCAAATTAAACGGCCTCTTCGCCTTCAAAGAAGGAATGGCTACAATCTACAATGAACAAGGGGAAGCTGTTCCAGTCACAGTTCTCCGCTATGAACCATGGGTCGTTTCTCAGCTTAAAACTGAAGAAAACGATGGCTACACAGCTGTTCAAGTGGCTTGCCGTCCAAAGAAAGCAAAGAACTCTTCAAAATCTGAAGAGGGTCATTTCAAAAAGGCAGGACTTGAAACGGGAGCACAATATGTTCGTGAACTCCGTCAAGAGATTCCTGCGGATGCCAAATTGGGAGCTCAGGTTTCTATTGAGAGCCTTCAAAAAGGTGAATTCGTCAATTTAACTGGAACTTCAAAAGGACACGGTTTTACCGGTGTTATGAAGCGATGGAATTTTGCTGGGGGCCCTGGCGCTCACGGTTCGAAATTCCACCGACGTCCTGGTTCTTCTGGTAACAGAACTTGGCCGGGACGAGTGATGCCGGGAAAGAAATTTCCAGGTCACTACGGGGATGAAACAATCACTGTTCGCAATGTTCAAGTGGTTGCAGTTCTCCCAGAAGAAAATGTACTGATGGTGAAAGGCCCAGTTCCTGGTGCTCGCAACTCATTGGTGAGATTGGTGAGAGGCTAATCATGGCAACAGCAAATGTCCTTAACTGGAAAAAAGAAAAAGTAGGAACTGTTGAGCTTGCAAAAGAAATTTTTGAAGCTCCAGTGAAAAAAGAAGTTCTTCATGAAGTCGTGAACTGGCAATTGGCAAAGCGCCGAGCTGGAACTCATATGGTGAAGACTCGCGGTTTGGTCAGCGGTGGTGGTAAAAAGCCATTTAAGCAAAAAGGAACAGGGAATGCCCGTCAGGGTTCAACTCGTTCTCCTTTGATGCCAGGCGGTGGTAAGCTTTTCGGGCCAGTGCCTCGTTCATACGAATATGCACTTCCAAAAAAGATGAGAAAATTGGGTTTGAAAATGGCTCTTTCTCACCTTCAATCCGAAGGCAAGCTCTTCATCATTGAAGATATGAAATCAGAAGGCAAAACTGGAGAACTGGCAAAGCGCCTGAAGTCTTTCGGTGTCACTAAAGCTGTTCTGATTGATGCAAAAACTAACGACAAGTTCAAACAAGCAGCTAACAACTTACCGAAGTTTAAATACTTCTCTGTTGATGGTCTGAATGTCTTTGATCTTCTCAAATACGATGCAGCCCTGATCACAAAAGAATCAGTCGCTTCTATCGTTGATCGATGCAGTGTGGAGTAGGTCATGAAACATGTGATTAAAAGACCTCTGATTACAGAGAAAAATACTTATCACAACGCTGCTGGCGTCTATGTGTTCGAAGTTGATTTGGACTCTGACAAGCCAAAAATCAAAGCGGCTGTAGAAAAAGTTTTTAAAGTGAAAGTTCTGTCTGTGAAAACCAGCGTTTGTCGCGGACACGCAAAACTCACGAAGTTCGGATATGGCAAAGTTCCTCACTGGAAAAAAGCCTATGTGAAACTTGCGGCGGGCGAAAAAATTGCCCTTTTCGAGGGAGTGTAAGACATGGGTATCAAGGTATTCAATCCGCGATCACACGCACTTCGAGGAGCCACTGGGTTTGATTTCAAAGAAATCACCAAAAAAACCCCAGAAAAGTCTCTGACGGAGCCATTAAGAAAAGCATCTGCTCGTAACAATACGGGTATGATTACAATGAGACACGTAGGCGGTGGTCACAAGCGTCGCTATCGTGTGATTGATTTCAATCGAACAAAAGTTGATGTTCCAGCCAAAGTTCTGGCGATCGAATATGATCCGAACCGAACTTGTCGTATCGCTTTGATCGGCTACATAGATGGAACAAAGGCTTACATCATTGCTCCGATCGGTCTAAACGTGGGTGACCAAGTCCTCTCTAGCGATAAAGCTGATATCAAGCCAGGCAACTCTCTTCCTCTCGGCATGATTCCAGTGGGGACTACAATCCACAACGTTGAATTGCGCCCAGGAAAAGGAGCTCAAGTGGCTCGCGGTGCTGGTGTCAGCGCTGTCTTGGTTTCAAAAGAAGGAAAATATTGTCAGGTTCGTTTGCCTTCTGGCGAGGTGAAGCTCGTTCTCTCTGTTTGCCGAGCTTCCATTGGCCAAGTTGGAAACACAGACAATGAAAACATCAAACTTGGTAAGGCGGGACGCTCTCGATGGAGAGGGATCCGACCAGGCGTTCGCGGTATGGCCATGAACCCAATCGATCACCCTCTCGGTGGTGGTG
>JBGGMM010000237.1:0-3909 GCA_041288045.1 Pseudobdellovibrionaceae bacterium
TGCCTTGCTGGAACTGGGCCGGCTGCGCCATGCCGAGCAGGCTGCGGTCCGGCCGGGCGCTCCATTGGACGAGAAGCAGTGCGAGGCCGTGCTCGCACCGTTGCGGACGGCCGGGGGACTGCCCCCACCTTTATTGGGCGTTTATGAGCTCATGGCGAAAATATGGATGGAAAGCGGTTGTGGGAATCATCGCTTATTATCTGATTCGTGATCTGACTTTGTATGTGTTTTTGCCTTTTTATTTTTTGAAGTCCTAATACAATCGACCGCAACGAATGGCTGTCTGCTTGGACTCGACCTTCAGAATGGAATTGAGGGCGATGGCAACTGAGGTTTCGCGGGCCCTTTGCTTTTTTTCCAGGTCTAAGCGATCGAGGTCATGGTCTGAAGTGTCTCCGGTCAACGACGAATAGGGTTTGTCGGTGATGACGTTCACTGCGCCGAAAAGAATTTTGGTGTTGTTGATTGTGTTGTAGCGTTGAATTTCTTCGGCCACCAAAGACTGCTCGACATCGATGGTTTGAATGTCTTTATTGATGACCGAAACCAGATACTTTCGGTTTTGCTCAATCGGGGAAAAAGTATTTCCGTGATGGGCTGGCCTGTGGACTGTGGATTTTGGGTCCAAGTTGGCGGGATCTAAAAAGTTTTCGATATGGACTTTTAATCCAGGTCGAAGAAATTTTTGCGGAACTGAGACGTCATAGGGGTTGATTTTTTCGTTTAATGATCCAGCGGATCCGAGAAAGAGCACTCCCTTCAGATTCGGGTTTAAAAAGGCTTTCAAATGCAAAGCCGCTAGCTCGCCCCACACCGTTTGGTCAGAAGAAAAAAGAGAAAGTGTGAAACTCTTTTTGGTGATCTTGTCTTTCAATTGGTAGACCTTGATGCTGGCTCCTAATTCAAGTTTCGAAAATTCTTTTCGATCGAGGATTTCTAGATTGGAATTGGTTTCGATTTCCTTGAGCCAGGCCTTTTCGTAACCAAAGGCCACATAGTCAATGGCTCGCTCCGAGAGAACCTTTTGCACATTGGCCCGGGCCATCAGCTCATATCGATGTGCCGCCTGAGGATCCAAAGCAGCTTCGCAATCAAAGCAGTTCAAAGTTTGAAAAAGAGTGGTGTAATGACGGACATATCTCATGGCTGGTGGGACGACCCAGATCATGATGGGCACTGTCACGCCTGGTTGTCGGGGGAGAAGGTACTTGGTGATTCCCCAAGCTTTGTAAAGGCTTGGAATTTCCAAATACTTGTACCGCCCGGTTTTTGTTATTTGTGAGATGTAGTGTGGGAGCTGCGTATTGTCTCCGCCCACCACGAAAACCTTCATCCGGTCCTGGCTCATTTGCTGGAAGGTACCAGGTCCAATTCGGTTTTTGGCGTAGGTCGGGATATCGGCTAAGGCGTGAGCTTTGTTTTCATCAATTTGTACCGGTCTGATAGTGACCATCTGAGCCCGACCGGTCACGGCTGCTTCTTGAAGAAGATCGGCCCTCAGATGCGCAGAGGCAAATGACGGAAGATTCATCTGAAGAAAGGCTTTCAGTCGGATTGAGTCTACTGGCTTCATTTTCACAAGTTCGCTCACTAAGAAAACTCTCTGCTCCTGTGTGAGAGAAATCGTGTCGGCTTCAAGAATTTCATGGGAGAGATCTTCGATGATGAAATCCGGGATCAGCTCTGCTTTCAGAGACAGACTCAAAAGAAGGAGCATTGAAAAAAGAGCTTGCCTGAGCCGTGTCATTAATGAAGGGCTCCACAGCTTTTGCCAAAGTATTTTTTCATATTGGTTTTCACCCAGCTTGAAAACTGGATGCCATCAATGTTGGCAATTTCACCTCGGCCGCTAGGAAGCGCGCTCAATTTGGCCTGAATGACAGCTTCGGGAGCATGGGCTTTCATGGCTTGGATGACGGCTAGTTCGGCCTCGACAGCTTTCAGGCGGCTTTCAAATTGGGCTTTGTAGGACGCTTCAAACTCGGATGGAATTTGCCTTTTCAGTCTTTCCATTCCAAGTTTTAAGACTCGAGTGCGATCTTGGGCCAGGTCTTCAATGGTGGCAGGGCGCTTGAAATACTTTTTCATATCTTGGGCGCCATTGCGGTTGGAGCGAAGCTCGAATTCAACTCCATAGAAACCCACTCCCAGAAAGGGTGAATTTGAATAGAGGTGATCTCCAAAGTAATGAGAGCGATCAAAAATCTGATGCGCATTTTTGGTGAGCTCTGTTCCCAGGGTCAAACGTCGCCATTTGCGATTGATCATGGCTTTGAAATCCTCGACTGGAATTTCAAAACGGAAAAGGGGAGTTTGCTCTTGCATCATCAAATCCAAAAACTGCAGATTTTTTCGCGCATATCTCCAGGCGTAATTGGCTGTCGGCGTCCAGTAGCGCACACCACGTGGGGTTTCGCCGTTTCTCCAGTCGGCAAGCTCGTTGGGCTTTTCGGCTCCTCGGTACAGGATCACTTTTCCATTTTCAACAAAGTTCTGAAGATAGACATCCATCAAAAAGTCATGAAGGCTCTGCCGTCGGGATTTTCCATCCGAATCAATTTGAATGACATCGGGATCAGTGGAAAGCTTCATCTCTTCGAGCCAGGCAGCCACTTCATCAAAATCTTGCTTGGGAGCCGGCTTTCCTTCTTTTTTGGCTTGTTCCATTTCAGCCTTGTGCGCATCCCACCATTCATCAGTTTGATAATAGGTCGGAGTGAAGCGGCTGGTGGACATCGGGATCAAGGTCATTTTCGATTGCAAATTCTCACCTTCTTGGATGTGCACATAGTAAGTGAATTTGGCTTTGCGATTCACGACAACACGCCCATCAAAGCGACCCAGCTCCACATCCGCATCCGTGAGGGGAGCCAGGATTTTCTCAGGCTGAGAGTTCACAGCTTGTAAAATCAAATGACGGCGGTGAGCTTCGATTTCCTGCGCTGTCTGTGCGATGGATAGCTGGGCAACGAGAGAGATTGCGAGCAGGAGAGTTTTTTTCATTTCGGATCCTCTCCATGGTAGGGCTTGGGTGGCCACTGCCGTTCATCCCAGACTTCGATGTTTTTCGATTTGAGGAGATCGTAGAGTTCTTTGTCTGGTGGGTTTTTTTGAAAATGAAAGGCTTGGACGTCGTCAATGGTGAGAGGGCCGAAAATCTGGACTTCGAAGTATCGACTTCCATTCGACCAACGTTTCAGATTTTCCAATTTAAAATTTTCATCTCTGCCAGAGGCTCTAAAGGAATATGGTTCGCTCAATGAGAATGGAATCATCAGCGATCGGTACTTCCACGGGATAAAGATATCGTCGAAGGATTGATTTCGTTTTGGGTAAGTTCCAGGCCCTAGAGAATCCTGTGGTGTCCAGGTAGATCTTTGTTCTAGAACCGATTTTTTGATGATCCATAAGTCCGATCCGTAGTGGGCTGCGCTATCGCCGGGTCGTACATCAGTGATGGAGCTGTCTGGTCTTGCTTCAGCGTAATTGGGTTTGAGTCGACCGCTGAGGGAAATATATTGTTCTTGGTCTGTTGATGTCAGTGTAGCTTCGACTTCATCTCGGCCGCTTGTGGCACCAGGCTTGCTATCCGCGAAAAGGGAGCCATTGCTAGATCCAGTGATTCTTTGATTTTGAAATCCGGCAAGGGGAATCCAGAATCGAGCTCTTTCCGGTCGGTGCATTGCTACAACAAGATGATTCTGAATCAGGTCAAGTCGCTTTTTGGTCAATTCGTTGTGATTCGCAGCGTACTCTTCGAAGGCTTTTAAATTTTCGTGTCCACTGAGGTGAAAAGTGGAATCCGTGATTTTTTCAAGATTTTTCAAAATTTTCTTTGCATCAGCTTTCAGAACGGCATCACTTTTGACCAAAGAAAGATCTGGAATGGGGAGGATCTTGAGCTGAAGA
>JBGGMM010000238.1:0-3181 GCA_041288045.1 Pseudobdellovibrionaceae bacterium
TTGCACTCTCAAAAGCATGGCTATACCGAGATGATTCCTCCTTACATTGTGAACAGCACTTCTTTTGTGGGGACAGGGCAGTTTCCAAAATTTGTGGATGATGTTTTTCACTTGGCGGGGACGGATTATCATTTGATTCCGACAGCCGAAGTTCCTGTGACTAATTATTTTGCTGAAGAGATTCTGAAAGAAGAAGAGCTGCCAATCAAGTACTGCGCTTATTCACCTTGCTTTCGAAGTGAGGCAGGATCTCATGGACGCGACACCAAAGGATTGATTCGACAGCACCAGTTTCACAAAGTGGAACTGATGGTATTTGCGCATCCTTCTCTTTCTTATGAAGTGCACGAGCAGCTGACGGCGCATGCGGAACAGGTGTTGATCGATTTGGAATTACCGTTTCGAAGAATGCTTCTTTGCTCTGGGGATATCGGATTTGGCGCAGCCAAATGCTATGATTTGGAAGTCTGGCTTCTAGGGGCCAACAGCTATCGTGAGATCAGTTCATGTTCGAATTTTGAAGACTTTCAAGCTCGTAGAGCCAACATTCGCTTTCGTCCTCAGGGGGGAAAGCCGCAATTCGTTCATACATTGAATGGATCAGGCTTGGCCGTGGGGCGGACGCTGATTGCGATTCTTGAAAATTACCAACAAGAAGACGGCTCTGTGCTTGTTCCGAAGGCACTTCAAAAGTACATGAATGGCCGCACAGAGATTCGCGCTTAACTGCTTAACGTTGCGTTGCATAATCCGTGAAAGTCATTGAAAGCACTCTCCAAAACCAATAGAACGGTCGACGGAGAGATGGTAGAGCGGTTGAATACACCAGTCTTGAAAACTGGCAGCCCTTCGCGGGGCTCGAGGGTTCGAATCCCTCTCTCTCCGCCAAATTTTGCGCCAGCAAAATTTCCTCTAATCTCCATTTTCTATTTTCTTAGCGATGCTGAAGGCGAGCCAGAAGCTCTGTGCGCAAAATTTAGAAAATGGATAATGGAAAATAGAAAATGGATTGAATTCCGAATACCGTATTCCGTATAGGCCCATCATTGTTAAATTCTATTTTGGTTGTGCACCTGCATTGCATTGTCCATTTGAAATGGCATTTCCTTTTGAAAACCTTGAAGTTTATAAGCAGTCTATTCAATTCGTTTCCGAAACAGAGACTTTGATACATCGAGAGCGCATTCGAATCAGTAAAGCTCTTGCTGATCAATTCTGCAGAGCTGCGCTGTCGATTCCTCTCAACATCGCAGAAGGTAATGGGCGATGGCACAAAGGGGATAAGCGAAATTTTTTCTGGATTGCGAGAGGTTCTGTTTTCGAGTGCGTTCCCATCATTGAAATTCTAAGAATAAAAAATCTTATTACACCATTAGAGCATGAAATACTTCATGGTCGTCTTGAACAATTGGGTAAAATGCTTTCGGCTTTGATCAAGGTTTATACCGCCGAGAAATAGTCCCGATACCATCAGTAGAATGTTTGCCCAATCTCATTCTCAATCTGGAGCTGACGGACAAGGACGCGGGCTGAGAAGACGTATTTCTGATCGGATGCGCGGTAGCCTTGGAAGTGGGCCCAGAACATATTGGGTGCTTCTTTTTGAAAAGTGTCGTCTCTCTGGATTGTGATGATGTCGCCGTCTTTGGTTTCATTGAGGAAATTGACTTCGTATTCGTGCAAAATCAGTTTTGAGTGCAAAGAAAATGGAATCGAATCCAGAATCCACTGCAGATAGCGAGTGTTGTTGACGTGTTGGTGCATGTCTAAATCTGAATTGCGAACTTGGAACTGAGAAAGTGGCTGAAGATCTTTTTTCAGTTCGATTTTTGGCACGTCAAAATCGAGGACGCCTTCTTTTCTTGGCTCGAAATCCAGATTTTTCACAGCGTTTTTCAGTGGCTTTCTTGTTTCTGCATCCAACAAAAGCCAGCTTGTCGTGCTTTCGCCGATTTTTTTATGGTTTTGACAGATTTCAAAATCGCGGATGGCAAAGGGTCCAGAGGGTTCGCGAACCCAGGTTTTGATTTGAATCCGATCTCCCCATTGGGGCCAGTGATTCATTTTTAGCTTTTGCCGAGTGAGCACCCAGAAAACCCGGCTTTCCTGCAAATTTTTAAAGCCAAAACCCAAATGGGTCGCATGTGACCAGGCCGTATCCTGCAAAAGATTGAGAAGAGCGAAAGATCCCAATCTCTTCAATGGATTGACGAGGAAGGAATTGATTTCATAGTCACAAGTCCAGATCAGATGGCTCATTCTTCCCACTTTAGTTCAGAATAAATTTGAAAGACAAGGACCCTGGCAGCAACGGATTATTGGCAATTTTGCCAAGATCTCATTTTGAGAATTGCTTTATCATTTCTCAGAAATTGCCGTTAAACAGAAGGGAGGATTCATGAATCGTCTGCTACTTTCTATTTTGATTGCAGCTCTTCCACAGTTCACTTTTGCAGATGCAGAAACTGAAAAAGCTGTTAGCGAAGTGCAAGAAATGATGAAAGACCCCAAGTTTCATCAAAATGCCGCAAAAGAATCCAAAGAAGCGCAACAAGTTGAAAAGCATGTCAAAGATCTGGCTGGAAATCCTGAGAATGAACAAGAGATCTACAATCTCGCAGCCGATGTTCTTGGAAATATGAAAGATATGACTCCAGAGCAAATGAATGAATTTTTAAGACAAGCCCAGAAAAATCCCGAATCCTTTCAAAAATCTTGGACACCAGAGCAGAAAAGGAAATTGAAAGAACTCGCGGATCGGCTTCCTTCTAGCCAGAAAAGGAAACCTTAGTGGGTCAGTCACTTCGAACTTTTGCCTTTCATTTGGCGCGTTCTGCATGGACGGCATGTCGATATCTCCTAGTAGCAGCAGTCTTGATGCTCATCGTAATGAGTTTTATGACAGGAAAGTTCCCACCACCCGTAAAGGATGTTTATCAAAGTCTTTCTAAAATCCAGAAATCAATGGATCTTGTGAAGGCAACAAACAATATCGTGGCCCATAAAAAGAAAAACGAAGCTGTGTTGAAAGAAATCGAAGATGACCGCAGCCAACTTCCTGTCGACGGTCAATTGAGCGATGAATTAATGCCGATGGACTCTCATCAATTGGCTCTAGCCCGAATCAAAGCGCTTGAATATGAAGTGGCGCTTTTGAAATCCAAACTTTATCGAGCAGAAA
>JBGGMM010000239.1:0-4091 GCA_041288045.1 Pseudobdellovibrionaceae bacterium
CATTGGATTGCAATTTCAAGTGCAAGATAAAATTCCAGATCGGGTTTGGACAGATTCTACGAGATTAAGGCAAATTCTGATCAATATGATCGGAAATGCCATCAAGTTCACTCATGATGTCGAAGTCACAGTCAATTGTGGTTATCGGATGGACGATGAGGGGAAATCCTTTTTATTTTTTTAAGTGCAGGATACCGGGATCGGCATTGTGCGGGAAACAGCTGAAAAGCTCTTTACGCCCTTTTTGCAAGGGGACACCTCGACGACTCGTGTGTATGGCGGAACAGGTTTGGGATTGGCACTTTCGCGCCAATTGGCAAAAGCTCTTGGTGGCAACGTCTGGCTTGAAAGCAGCGAGCCGCTGAATGGCAGCAATTTTGTCATCGAGATCAATGCCGAGCCAGCAGAAAATTCTCAGTGGGTCCGAAGCATCGATCCTGCAGTTGAGCAAATCGGGACGAGCGTGGCTCGAAAAACTCGTGGCGAGCTCGCCGGAGCTCGAATTTTGGTGGTTGAAGATGCCGAGGACAATCAAGTTCTCATAGGACATTTTCTACAAAAAGCGGGTGCTGTGATTGATCTGGCTAGCAATGGCAAAGAAGGCGTTGAAAAAGCGCTTCACAATGATTACGCAGCCGTTTTAATGGACATCCAAATGCCTTTTTTGGATGGTTATGAAGCGACCTTGAAATTGCGTCAAGCCGGCTATGATAGGCCGATCATAGCCTTAACAGCCCACGCTCTTCGAGAAGAAAGAGAAAAGGCCATGCGGACGGGATGCAACGGACATCTCACCAAACCCATTGATCGACGGGAACTGATCGACAGTCTTAAAAAATTTGTAGGGTCTTCTGAATTGAGTTGATGGAAAAAAAGACCGTAGACCTTCAAGATGAGGTCAAACAATTTATTTTTGTGCATATCAAGTCCGTCGCGGAACTGGAAGTCTTACTTTTTATTTTTCGCCAACCGACCAAGCGATGGACTTCACGATTTCTCAGTCAAGAGCTGAGGTCAAATCCTTCTTATGCTGAATCGCTGCTCCAGCAGCTGGCAAAGACAGGGCTTCTGGAAAAAACGGAATCCAGTAAAGAGTATTGTTTCAACACCAGCTTGGATTCTGAGATCCGGATCATTCAAGAAATTGAGCGTCTTTACCAAACCCGACGACTGTCGCTGATCAATCTCATCTATGAGTCACCGACAGATAAAATCAGAACTTTTGCAGATGCATTTAAGATAAGGAACTGAATATGTTAGGAGTCACTGTCTACATTCTCTGCGGCATTACGAGTTTGACCTGTGCAGTTCTGCTTTACCGGTCTTATCGGGTCAATCGCAACCCATTCACTTTCTGGACTGCGATTGCTTTTGGCTTTTTCACTTTGAACAATCTTTTTGTTGGACTTGATTTTGTCGTTTTTCCTACGGCCTTTGATCTTTCCCTTTTTAGGACTGTGCCGCTTTTTCTCGGTGTGCTGGTTCTCGTTTGCGGTTTGATCTGGGAATCCGTGTGACAGCTGAGGAGGTTTGAAATGGTTGATGCATTTACCACATTTTTATCTGGAGCGACCTTTTTAGGATTTTTCATTTCTGGTGTTCTCTTTTTGAAATTTTGGATCCGATCACAGGACCGGCTTTTCGCGACTTTCTCAGTCTCTTTTTTTCTGATGGCCCTGGAGCGAATTTTGGTTCTGAAATTTGTCCCCTATGAAGAGACCCACGCTTTGGTCTATGTCCTTCGCTTGATTGCTTTTGTCCTGATCAGTGGTGCTGTCGTCGATAAGAACAGAGTCCGATCGCAGAACCACGAGCCCCTCCCCCAGACCTAGGCCAAGAATTTTAGAAATCGTGAAGGAGATCCGATAACTGCTTGATGCCTCAAGCGAAGATTGCCTTTCGTGAAGTTGGAAAAGGGCCTGTTCTGATTCTCCTGCATGGATACGCCGGTAGTGTTTTGCATTGGGACCAGGTGGTTCAGTCCTTGAAATCGAAAAACCGCTTGGTCATCCCTAACCTCAGTCATCTTTTCATGGGAAAAAATCCCTTCACCTTTTCAGATCAAATCGAGATGTTCGCAGGCTTCATCAAAGAAAATTTTCCTGATCAAAAAGTCAATCTGGCCGGGATCAGTTACGGCGGAGCTCTTGTTTGGGGGGTCGCGCTGAAACACCCTGAGCTCATCAATCAGACAGTCTTTATCAATCCCATGCCGCCAGCCCCTTCGGATTTATTCAATGTCCCAGTGTTGAAAAGTTTCTTTCGCCTGCCTTTGAACATGCGGGCGATCTATATGATTCTGCGCACACCGATGGGACGTTTTTTCCTCAAGCGAGCAGCTGAAGTCTTTCGTTTGGAGAGAGCCGAACACTGGGAACGAATTCACGATCTGCACGGGAGGAAGCTTCTTTTTGTCTGCCATGTGATTCACAATTTTGCGTTTATTTTGAAAAATGAAAATTGGAATGCTTGGAAAATGCGACTGGAAAGCTGGACGCATCCTTCGCTCCTCATCTATGACCATGAGGATCCGCTTTTTCAGCCGAAGACCTATCATCGATTTCAGGATTTAATTGGCTGTGATATCACCCAAGAGATTCATCAGGCCGGCCATATAGCCATTCAAACCAAGCCTCAGGAAATTGCAGATTTGATCGAGAATTTTTTAAACGTTAAAGGAAGCACCACAGCCGCATGATTTGGTGGCATTCGGATTGTTGAAGACAAATCCTTTGCCATTCAAGCCGCCCGAGTAATCCAGTGTCATGCCAATCAAGTACAAAAAGCTTTGCGCATCCACAGCGATTTTTTCGCCATGGGCTTCAAAAAATTTATCTGTGCTTTGCGCTTCATTGACGAAATCCATTTTATAAGAAAGCCCGGAGCAGCCGCCCTTTTTCACTTCCACTCGCAAAAAGTAGGAAGAGTCTTTCCCCTCATCGGATTTTAAAGATTTCAATTTTTTTGCCGCTGTTTCGGAGATCTGAATCATTTTGCTTGTCTCATTTTCTTTTTATTAAAATTCTGAGAAGCCAGTATAACACAGTTTATATGCCGTTTGAAGTCATGATAAATCATTGAAATGACTTGATTTTGGTGAAATGCTCAAAGCTGCATGAAATTTCTCAAACGTCATTTTGTCGATTCTCAAGCCAAGCCTGAAAAGCTGTTCCGCTGGAAATTCTTTGATTGCGAAATTAAAGACGCCAAAGGTGAAAGCGTTTTTTCGATGAAAAAAGTGGAGGCCCCTGAAAGCTGGTCGCAGCTGGCCGTTGAGATTGCCGCCAGTAAATATTTTCGCAAAACCGGAGTGCCTGGTCCCAGTGGCCGAGAAAAATCAGTGCGCCAGCTCGTCTCTCGGGTGGTGAAAGCGATTGCAGCTTCGGGAAAAAAGCAGGGTTATTTCAAATCCCAAAAAGAGTTTCAAATTTTTCACGATGAGCTGACTTTTATTTTATTGTCACAGCGGGCTTCTTTTAATAGCCCCGTTTGGTTTAACTGTGGATTGTATCAGGCTTATGGGATTGAATCTGATTCTTCTCATTTTGTTTGGGATTTCAAACAGAGAAAAGCCAAACTGGTTCATGGAGCTTATCAAAACCCCCAAGTCTCGGCTTGCTTCATTCAGCGGGTGGAAGACGATTTGGACAGTATTTTTGATTTGCTGAAAAATGAAGCCAAGCTTTTCAAATATGGTTCGGGCAGCGGCACCAATTTTTCAAATTTGCGCAGTAAATTCGAAGTGCTCTCTGGCGGTGGCACCAGTTCAGGGCTTCTCTCTTTTCTGGAAGTTCTGGATCGCGGCGCTGGGTCGATCAAATCTGGAGGGGTCACCAGAAGAGCGGCCAAAATGGTTTGTCTGGATGTGGATCATCCAGAAATTCTTGAATTTATCGAATGGAAAGAAAAAGAAGAGAAAAAAGCTCAGGCGCTGATTCGGGCTGGTTATGATTCTGATTTTGAAGGCGAAGCTTATCGAAGCGTTTCAGGGCAAAACTCCAACAATTCGGTTCGGGTCAGCGATCGCTTTTTAAAAGCAGTGGAAAAAAATCAGGATTGGGCACTGATGGCCAGGCAAAAAAAGAAAGTGC
>JBGGMM010000240.1:0-10021 GCA_041288045.1 Pseudobdellovibrionaceae bacterium
GATTGGATTCATCATACATTTTGAGCTCTTCATTGATGTCACGATAATCTTGCAAAGGATCTTGTGAGCTCATCCCAGAAACATCCACGAGGTGAACAAAAACCTTTGTTCTTTCGATGTGTTTTAAAAACTGAATGCCCAGGCCAATGCCTTGATGGGCCCCTTTCACGAGTCCTGGAATGTCTGCAACGACAAAGTTTCGAAAATCCCCAGCCTTCACCACACCTAAATTTGGAGTCAATGTTGTAAACGGATAATCGGCGATCTTGGGTTTTGCCGCTGAGATTCTGGAAATCAAAGTCGACTTTCCCGCATTGGGGAAGCCAACGATTCCAACATCGGCAATCAGTTTGAGCTCCAATTTGACTTCGAGTTCCTCTCCGGGTTCACCAGGCTGAGCGTGCTCTGGAGCTTGATTGACACTTGTTTTAAAGAACCAATTGCCTTTTCCGCCTCGGCCACCTTTTAACAGCACGTACTCTTGAACGCCGGTCATATCGACGAGAATTTCACCTTCTGAGCTTCGCACGATCGTTCCTTGAGGAACATGCAGAATCATATCGGAGCCGTGAGCACCTGTGCAGTTGGCACCAGAGCCCTGCTGTCCACTTTGAGCTGCGTAGCGTTTGTTGCGACGAAAATCGACCAAAGAGTTGAGGCTCTTTTCGACTTTCAAAATAACGTCGCCGCCCTTGCCGCCGTCGCCTCCATCGGGTCCACCCCTTGGAGTCATAGCTTCACGGCGAAAGCTCACACAGCCCTGTCCGCCTTTGCCCGAGGCGATCACAATATTCACTTCATCGATGAATTTCATAAAAACCTAATAACAAAAAAGGAGCCGTATGTGGCTCCTTTTCCATTCTTACTGAAAGAGTTTCTCAGTCGTTTACGCTGATTTAGGGTAAACGCTGATTTTGAATTTTTCTTTGGAGAAACGTTCGAACTTTACCTGACCTTCAACGACTGAATAAATCGTGTAGTCACGGCCCATGCGAACATTGTTTCCAGTATGGAATTTTGTTCCACGCTGACGAACAATGATTGTTCCAGGCTGAACTGTTTCACCACCAAATCGTTTCACACCTAGTCTTTTACTCTGTGAATCGCGTCCGTTTTTCGTCGAACCGCCGGCCTTTTTACTTGCCATAGTCTCACCCCATTAACTTTGAATTCTTAAGCTTTTTTGCTTGTTTTCTTTGCTGCTGTTTTCTTACCGCCGGATTTTTTAGCGCCGGCCTTTTTCTTGGCGGCTCCAGATTTTTTTGGAGCTGCTTTTTTTGCTACTTTTTTCTTTGCTGCTGGCTTGGCTGACTTTTCAGCTTTTGCTTCGCCTCGGTTCTGAAGAGCTGCTTGCTTTTCTTCAGTTCGAGCTGCAATTCGTTCCTGGCGTTGTTGATCAACGTCAATGACATTGGCTTCAGCATCCGCTTTCGCTGTTTGACCGTCCAATGAAATGGATTTCACAAACAGTTCTGTGAAATGCTGACGATGAGTTGCGAATTTACGATAGCCCTGACGGCGTTTCTTTTTGAAGACAATGACTTTGCGATCTTTTGTTTGCTTTGTCACAACGACAGTGACCTTGGCGTTTTTAACAAGAGGCGCGCCCACTGCAGGAGTGGAACCACCAACCAACAAAACTTCAGTGACATCAAATTCTGATCCGAGAGCATTTTCCAATTTTTCCACGCGAATCACATCGCCTGGTTGAACTCGATACTGCTTTCCGCCTGATTGAATAATGGCGAACATTTTTGACCTCCAAAATGGGCAAACAAAGTCCCCTTAGATGCCATCCGGCAAGAGGCTTGTCAACAAAGAGTCCCTACTTTTTCCACATTCTGTTGAATGCCTTTTTTTGAGGCTTTCTTGAAAAGCAAAAATTAAGTCTAACTCTTTGATTTTACTGTGCTTCTACAAAATAAAAATTTCGTACTGCTCGACATGATAGCTGGGTTCAATCTTAAAGGCGACGGATTTTCCCAGTTTTTGCTCAATGAAATTCAACGTTTCACCTTCAACTTCGTAAATCCAATCCACCACTTCTTGATGGCAGTGAACCACGATGTTGGTTTTTTTGTTTTCAATCTGTGGAAGATCCCGCTCCAGCTCTCGGAAAATTTCATTGGCAACGGTGGATTTGCGCTTGGTAAAGCCTTTTCCTTCACAGTAGGTGCAGGGTTCGCAAAGAGTCTTGATCAGGCTTGGACGAATTCGTTTTCGGGTCATTTCTACTAAACCCAAAGGAGACATGGAAATGATGTTGGTTCTGGCCCGATCCTTTTGCAGCTCTTCTGCCATCATGCTGAGAACTTTTTCGCGGTGGGATTCTTTTTCCATATCGATGAAATCAATGATGATGATCCCGCCGCAATTTCGAATGCGCAGCTGGTGGGCGATTTCTTTGATCGCTTCCAGATTGGTTTTTAAAATTGTGTCTTCAAGGTCTCTTTTGCCGACGTATTTTCCTGTGTTGACGTCAATGACAACCAGCGCTTCTGCCTCGTCAATGACGATGTAGCCGCCGGATTTCAACCAGATTTTTCGATCCAAGGATCGAGAGATTTCCATGTCGATGTCATAGAGATCAAAAAGCGGTTTTTTCTCTTCGTAAAAAACGATGTTCTGTTTGTATTTGGGCATGAGCTGCGCAACGAATTTCGTCACTTTTTTGTGAACTTCAGGGTCATCAACCCAGACGCTGGAGACATCTTCGTTCATCAAATCACGAAGAGCTCGCAGCTCGACGTCGATTTCTTGGTGGATCAGGCCTGTGCCTTTTTTCTTTTCGTAATTTTTGAAAACTTCTTTGCTCAGACGATCCAAATATTCAATGTCGTTTTTCAAACTTTCTTCTGAGGCGGCTTCGCCTGCAGTTCTGACAATCACTCCGCCTGAAGGGTTGATTTTGGTGACGAGGTTTTTCAGTCTTTCTCGCTCATCTTCATTTTCGATTCTTCTGGAAATACCTAGATGGCGAACTGTAGGAAGGTAAACAATAAATCGGCCGGGCAAGCTGATATGCGTGGTCAGACGTGCGCCTTTGGTACCAATTGGGTCCTTGGCGACTTGAACGAGAATGTGCTGTCCTTCTGTCAAAAGATCCTGAATTGGAGTCTTTGGGGCCTCCACCAAAGGAGCTTGGTCGTCTTCATCGACAAGCGGGCCCTCGTCTCGATCAGGATCGCTGAACCCCTCGTCGAGATCTTCACGAATGTCGCCGACGTACAAAAAGGCGGCTTTTTCCAGACCTATGTCGACGAAGGCCGCTTGCATCCCGGGAAGAACTCGGATGACTTTGCCTCGGTGAATGGATCCCACCAAAGTCGGAGAGGTTTTTCTCTCGATCTTGAAATCCGCAAGCACTCCGCCTTCGATATAGGCGACTCGCGTTTCTTGGGGTCTAACGTTGATGAGAATCTCTGCCGACATAAGTCCTGCACCCTACCACATGTCTCGGCTGTGCCTAAGTCGGATTTTGCGCGTCAGCCTTTGACGCGATTGCCAACGGTCCAGTTTCTCCGCATTTCTTCAGGCTTTCAGGGAATTTTCCGATAGAGGAGCATGGCTGCAATTGATGAACTTTTCAAAGTGATGGTCGATCAGGGTGCTTCAGATCTTCATCTGACGTCAGGTGCTCCTCCCTTCTTGCGACTTCATGGACACATGGTTCCCATGAACTACCGCGAGCTTTCAAATCAAGACGTTCAGAGCCTGATTTTTGAAATTCTCACAGAAAAACAAAAAAAGCAGTTTGTCGAAAAGTGGGAGCTTGATATCGCCTACACAGTTCAGGGGTTGGGGCGTTTTCGTTGCAATGTCTTCATGCAGAGAAAAGGTTTGGCTTCTGTCTTCAGGATCATTCCTGAGAAAATCAAAACTCCGCAAGAGTTGAATTTGCCACCGGCCCTTATGGATTTGATTGATGCTGATAAGGGCTTGATCCTTGTCACAGGCCCAACGGGTTCCGGGAAGTCAACGACTCTGGCATCACTGATCAATCACATCAACATGAATCAGGATTGTCACATTCTGACTGTTGAGGATCCGATCGAGTTCGTGCATCCAAATATCAAATCTGTGGTCAACCAGCGAGAAGTTGGAACTCACACAAAATCCTTTGCCAATGCTTTGAAAGCCGCTCTTCGAGAAGATCCAGATATCATGCTGGTGGGTGAGCTTCGAGATTTGGAAACGATTTCCTTGGCTTTAACAGCTGCTGAAACTGGACATTTGGTTTTTGGAACACTTCATACCAACTCTGCGGCTAAGACCATCGATCGTATTGTTGACGTCTTTCCAGAAGGACAACAGCAGCAGATTCGAACCATGCTGGCAGAATCTCTTCGCGGAGTTGTCGCGCAGGTTCTGTTTCCGAAAAAAGACGGTAAAGGCCGAATCGCAGCTTACGAAATCATGAGATGCACAAAGGCGATTTCAAATCTGATCCGGGAAAATAAAATTCACCAGGTGGCTTCACAAATTCAAACAGGCCAGAAATATGGAATGGTGCTTTTTGAAAAGTACATCGAAGATCTTGTGAAAAAGGGATTGGTCGCCAAATCCGATGCTCAAACATTCTTAGGAAAAGAATTCGAAGACACGAATACTTCTGATAATTCCAAAAAAGCCGGCTAAAATTCCCAGCTGTATTGAAATAACATCGGCGCCCTTTTGGCCACTGGCGGAAGGGGTGCAGCCAGGTCCATAGCTGAAGATGTGCTTTTTTGACTTTGGGCCACCACATAGGCGGAGCCGCCCAGAACGCCGATTGCAAATCCTGTCCACACGTTTCCCACATGTTCTTGCGGCTCTCCGTAAAAGCTCAATGTGCTCAGCCCCAAGATCGCGCCACCCAATCCGGCAAACATGACTGTCGCTAGGCCTCGGCGAAAGCCGATAAGGCCAGAGCTAGTTGACGTTTGTGCAAGGCTCATCTGACAGACTAAAAAGCTGCTGAGAAAAATCAAAATAAATTTTTTCATTTCATCTCCGGATCTGGGCGAATTTCAAATCCCTGTTGTCCCGCCTCTTCATCCACTGATTTCACAAGGACTTCGCGCACCAAGGAAAATGCCGGTCCCTTTTTTAAAATTTCGCAATACCGATCTAAATCCTTCTCTGCTCCCGAAACCACGATTTCAACCCTTCCATCCAACAAATTTCGAGTCCAACCTGGAAGTGAAAGTGCTTCGGCCTGCTTTTGTGCAAAACGCCGGTAACCGACACCTTGCACTCGACCTGAAACAAAAATATGGTAAGTCATTGCTCTCCCGAGGATTCTTAGGGAGAGTTCATCATAGAGGAGGACTGGGTGCAACATCAATCGCTGGCGCGCTTCATAGATCAAACTTTGCTCAAGCCTGAAGCGACAAGCTCACAGATTTTGCATCTCTGCGAAGGAGCTCGTCAGCATCAGTTTTTCGGAGTTTGTGTCAATTCTTCTTTTGTTGAATTGGCAGTCAAGGAGCTTCAATCCACTTCGACCAAAGTTGTCTGTGTGGTTGGCTTTCCCTTGGGGGCTATGCTCACTGCTGGTAAATGTTTTGAAGCTGAAAAGTGTGTGCAAAAAGGAGCTCAAGAAATTGATATGGTTCTGAGTTTGGGCCGTTTGAAAGAAAAGAATTTTTCGGCTGTTCAATCTGACATTCAATCTGTGGTTAAAGCTTCACAAGGCGCTTTGGTAAAAGTCATTATTGAAACGGCGCTGCTGACTGATGATGAAAAAAAATCCGCAAGCTCTCTGTGCGTGGAAGCTGGTGCTCATTTTGTCAAAACTTGCACTGGCTTCATGGGTGGACAGGCCACTGTCGCTGATATTCAGTTGATTCGCTCAGTTGTTGGTCCTGACATGGGCATTAAGGCCAGTGGTGGTGTGAAGACAGCTCAGCAAGCTTGGGATCTGATTCAGGCGGGGGCTACTCGTCTTGGGACGAGCTCAGGTCTTGAATTGGTTGTGGGCCTTGATTCCAAAGGTGGTTACTGATGCTGCTTCCGGCAGAAGTGATTAAGAAAAAGCGAAATGGTGGCTCGCTAACAGAATTTGAAATTTCAGATTTTATTTTGCGATACACCAAAGGGGAAATTCCTGATTACCAAATGTCGGCTCTTCTTATGGCTATTTATTTCAAAGGCATGAGCGAAGAGGAAACCCTGGCTCTGACGAAAACGATGCTTCACTCGGGTGTCACAGTTGATTTCGGTCGAGTGCCTGGATTTAAAGTCGACAAGCACAGCACTGGTGGGGTTGGCGATAAGACGAGCTTGATTTTAGGTCCTATTGTTGCGGCAGTTGGGGTCTCGGTTCCGATGATTTCCGGACGTGGCCTAGGTCACACTGGTGGAACTCTTGATAAATTGGAGAGCATTCCTGGATTTAACACTCAGTTTTCTCTGGAAGAATTTGTGGCTTCGATCGAGAAGCATCGAATTTGTTTTATTGGGCAAACGAAAGAAATTTGTCCTGCTGATAAAAAAATCTATGCTCTTCGCGATGTCACTGCCACTGTCGAAAGTCTTCCATTGATCTGTGCTAGCATCATGTCGAAAAAGCTGGCTGAGGGCGTTGATGGATTGGTTTTGGATGTGAAATTTGGATCTGGGGCTTTTTTGAAAGACCCTGCTGATTCTGAAGAGCTGGCGCGAAGACTGATGGCGATTGCTCAAGGTTATGGGAAAAGAGTTTCAGCTTTGATTACAAATATGGATCAGCCTCTGGGCCGGTATTCAGGGAACTCTTTGGAAGTTGAAGAGTGCGTGGCAATTCTGAAAAATGAAACTCATGTGGGTCCTAATGGGAAAGATCTTTACCAGGACACTCGCGAGCTGTCTTTGCAGCTTTCAGCGCAAATGCTTTGGATGGCTGGCGCTGCCAAATCCATTGATGACGCTTACAATTTGGCACAAGTTTCCTTGGGTTCCGGCCGGGCTTATGAAAAATTTCTCGAGCTCTGCCAAATTCACTCTGGAAAATTAAATGAACTTCCGAAACCGAAACAGCATCATGAGGTTTTTGCGGCTGAAAGTGGTTACTTGCAAAGCATGGATACGGAAGCCATTGGTGTTGCTGGGATTCAAATTCGCGCTGGACGAACCAAAACATCGGATGTGATTGAGCCTACTGCTGGAATTGAATTTCATTTTAAAGTTGGGGACAAAGTGGAAAAGGGACAATCCCTTTTTACTTTGCATGGAGCTGATCTGTCACTTTTGCAAAGTGTGGAAAAGCAGCTTCGGTCTTCAGTTCAAATTGGCGAGGCCAAGAAAAATTCTCAGCCTCTGATTTTAAAAGTTCTCAATTAATAACCGCAGTAATTGCCCGGAACGGGTCGGCCGTCATTCAAGACGTGACCGTAGGGCGTGAATTGAAAGCAGTAAGTTCTGCCATCATTGGCAATTGCCCAGCGATAGTATGAGGGTCGGACCCTTTCGCAGTTGTAATTGCCCATGGGGCGACCTTGCCACATCACGTGTCCATAGGGTGTGAATTGATAGCAGTAACCAAAGCCGTTTTGCCCTTGGCTCCAATCAAAGTGCGAGGGGCGGTTGTATTCGCAGTAATTTTCTGGCACGGGTCTGCCGTTATTGAGGACTTGTCCATGACTGTTGAATTGATAGCAGTAGCCAAAGCCATCGACGGCTTGAGCCCAATCATAGTAGGATCCGGGATAGGCTGGTGGTGGCGGGGTTGGTTCTGCCATTGCAAGAAATCCAAAGCCTAGGACACTGAGTCCCAAAAGAATTTTCTGAATCATGGTGATTCCTCCTTGTTGAGACCAAGCATTTTCAAGGAAAGCTCGAGATACAACAAAAATCGTGACACTTTGGCTGCGGTGCTGTGAAAATTTAAGACCGAGGAGAATTGAAGTGGCAGAATCCAGTCTTCACAATCGCTTGCATGAGACCGTCAGCTTTTTAAAAGCCAAAACAGGACTGAAGCCCCAAGTCGGAATCGTTTTGGGTTCAGGTCTTGGAGCTTTTGCTCGAGACATTCAGGTGGAAGCCACTGTTCCCTTTCATGAAATTCCAAACTTTGTCTCCCCTTCCGTCGAAGGCCACCAAGGCAATTTGATTTTCGGAAAAATCGGCGACAAGCAAATCGTCGCTCTGCAGGGTCGTCTTCACTATTACGAAGGCCACAGTCTGGACATGGTGGTTTTTCCAACCCGAGTAATGGCGCTTCTTGGCATTCCCGTCATGATTCTGACCAATTCTGCTGGTGGCCTAGGTGAGCAAATGAAATCCGGCGATTTCATGATCATCGAAGATCACATCAACCTCACTGGCGCAAACCCTTTGATGGGCCCGAACATGAAAGAGCTGGGCCCGAGATTCCCAGACATGACCGAAGCCTACGACAGAAAACTAATCGCCCAGCTTGAAGCTGTTTTCCAAAAAAAGAAAATCAGATACCACAAAGGCATCTACGCCGGAGTCAGCGGTCCGACATATGAAACTCCGGCAGAAGTGAGATTCTTGAAGACAATCGGCTGCTCCGCTGTCGGCATGAGCACAGTGCCTGAATCAATTGCTGCGAATCACCTTGGTCTGCGAGTGGCAGCTCTGTCCTGCATCACCAATCTGGCAGCGGGCCTTTCGGCCACGAAGCTGACTCACGAAGAAGTGACTGAGACTGCGAAGAGAGTGGAGAAGGATTTCGCTTCTGTGTTGAAGGATTTTATTGCTGGGCTGCCGGCTTAAATCGCGACTTTTTGATCAGTAAACAACGCCTTAAAAATCAGTGATTTTGTTTTTAGATTCGTGAATAAACCATTGGCTTTGTGAGGAGTGCAATATGAAGATGTCAATTTTATTGATCGGAATAATTTTCAACAGTGTTACTTTTGGATGTCCAGAGATTCAAGGAATTTATAGTGCCGAAGGCGCAACGACTATATTTGAAACTTCCAATCAAGATGGTATTTTCACCTATATAATTTCTGGAGATCTATTTGTAGCTGATGCAAAATCACACCAAAAAACGGCAGAAGGCATGGTAATGAATTACTCTGCAAACTGTCATGGTAATAAATTATTTTTCAATTCCACAATATTTCAAAAAGACAAACAAAGAGTTCAAGTCGGAAGTGGTGTTTTCTCGAAGATTGATAACGAAACTGTTCATTACGATTACACCGTCACATTGTACTCATCTACTGGCGATATCATTAATGCTCTACCGGACGTTCATATAGTTTTTAAACTTCAATCGCCGCCAAAGTGATTCGAAACACGAGATTCGTACCCACCCCAAAAGCAATCCTTCAAATCATCCTCAAAATCCTGCGCGTTTCCAAGAAACAGGACCTTGTACCCTCTATTCCGCTGTTGATGGCGTGATGTTGAGGGTGATGTTATTAGATTTGGTCTTTCCATCTCCGGAGGTTAACCACAATTGATATTTTCCTATTGGAATCGGAGAACCAATTCCAATGGCATGACTTGCCTTATTGACGCCTTTCGGTCCGAGCTTCAAAAAATTCTCAGGAAAGAACCATTCGGGTTTGCATGGATTCATGGGGCCTGTGCAGTTTCCCACAAGCTCTTGGTTGGGTGTTCCCCCTTCAACAAGGTAAATCACGCCAAGTCCTATTTCCATATTCGCTTCAAGCTCTTCATCAACCAAAAGCTGCAAGCCGGAGCCGATTGTTGCTGACGGAAAAGGTCTGGCTTTTTCAATCTTGGGTTTCAGCTCGAGAGTCACACGATTGGATTGGATTTGACCATTTTCGCTGGTCACCCAAAGCGTATACCTTGTGAGCGGAATGTCCCAATTGGGCGCCAAAATATTTGGCCAAATAATTCGGCCTTTAGCATTTGTTGCTTTGCCATTGAAAGAAAAAAAGAACCAATCTGTACAGCGCGAAGGGCCCTCGCAATAACCCTTTAATTTCATATTCGGCGGAAATCCTGAAAATTCAAATCTGTATTTGTCTCCTAAATGCAGGCTCTCATTTATTTTTCCATTAATTTGGAAGGAGACAGAAGATCGTGGCTGTTGTTGGCTTGACGGCACCATTAA
>JBGGMM010000241.1:0-10620 GCA_041288045.1 Pseudobdellovibrionaceae bacterium
TAGAAAAGTCGCTGCATTATTCATTGGAAACGAAGTTGTGTTTCCACGATTTCTTTCGTAAAAACAGGATGTTGCTTTAAGCGGCGTAACACTCTGCGGCGGTTCTCAGATTCTCGCATTGAGTACGCCAAATACCGCCCAGGCAGATAATTTAAGAACTAGTTATTCATTTGAATTTCAATTTATTCTAAGAAAAGCTGTTCAATAAGTTTAGCCGTCGATCCAGTCCAAAGATCGCCAGTTCCAGTGCCACACCAAAGAGATAGAAAATCTGCGGAACCTTTAGCAGTCGATGCATTTCGTATGTCCCGAGTAAAATTATTCTGAGCAGGAAACGGAAGAATTGCATTGGGTTTCAAATCCATTTCTTCCATAAAACGATTCACGAGTCCTCTCGCCAATCTACCTGAGAAAATACGGGTAAGTCTGGTCTTTCGCTCCTTTGACTCTAGAAGCTTGAATCGATAAGGTTCTGAAGTTCCAGCTTCTTGAACTGCTAAAAACGCTGTCCCCATTTGGACGACATCAGCACCTGCTCGGAGAGCCATTGTCACATGATCTTTAGTCATGATCCCACCAGCAGCGATCAAGGGAACTTTGATTTTCCCTTTAACTTCTCTTAAGAGATCCAACATTGTGATATTGGGATCACTTGCTAACGGATCAAATATCCCTCTGTGCCCACCCGCTTCAACACCCTGTAGGACAACGGCGTCGACACCAGAGTCTTCAAGAGCCAGCGCTTCCTCAGGAGTAGTAGCAGTTCCAATGGTGAACAAGCCCTGTTTATGTGCTTCTTTAAGGTAATCATTCTGTAAAGTTCCAAATACGAAACTAAATGCATTCGGCCTGAGAGATAAAACAGCCTCAAACTGTTTGTTGAAATCTTCTTCATAAGGCGGGCTCACCTTCGGCACAGGCAGACCCAGTTCACTTCTAAAATTTTTAGTCTGTTGGATTGCTTCCTGAAGGAGATCTTCTGAAACTTCAGGGATTCGGCTTGGAATAAACAAATTAATTAAAATAGGTTTTTTTGTTCGCACCCGAACCTGATTGGTCATTTCTTTGATTTTGTCAGGTGAAAGGTAGGCTGCACCGATTGAGCCAAGGGCTCCAGATTCCGAAGCAGCAACAACTAAATCCACTGAAGAAGGGCCTCCAGCCATCGGGGCAACAATCAAGGGGACATTTAATTGGAGTGCATGCGTAAGCCGAGTATTGAAGTCCATATTGGTATGTTGAAGGCAGTTCACCTCTAAGTCATGGAGCAGCCTGTGAAACTTTCTGGTTCCCTGCAAACTCGGGAACACAAAAATAAAAGGCATCGGGAACTACAACTTATTCTTTGATGATAGCAATCTGTTAATAAGCACAGCGACTTAGTTAGGCACCCATTCGGGAACAAGCATTCACGAAATCATCCACCAAGGAACGCCACTTCCTAATCTAGGATCCCGGATAAACCATTGGAGTACCTATCCGCGAATCCAATCCATGACATCACCCCCAAGCTTAATCGCCAGAACTAAAAGAATAACTCCCGAAATCAGCGAAACGAAACGCATAGCTGTCGGGCTCTTGAGAAGACGACTTCCCATTGAAGCAAGCAACGCAAGGCCGAAGAACCAGATGGTTGAAAACGCTGAGGCTCCTGCTCCAAAGTAAAATCGCTCAGTCATTTCTCCGAATTTGGCAGAATAGCCACCAACCAAGACAACTGTATCAAGATAAACGTGCGGATTGAGTAGACTAAATCCAAGAGTTGTCAGAACGGTTTGCTTCATAGTGGTCGCCTGTTTTGAATCGAGCGAAATCTGAATCCCATTCTTTGCTTCCTTTAGTTTCAGAAATCCATAGAAGAACAGAAATCCGACTCCAACTATGCCAAGTCCAATTTTCAAAAGAGGAACTTGAACAAAGAATGTTGCCACGCCTAGCACTCCGACAAAAATAAGAAGCGTGTCACAGACGGAAGAGACAAAGGCGACTAGCAAATGCCGTTGCCTCCTAAGACCCGAGTTAAGAACAAAGATATTTTGGGCACCTAAAGCCAGAATCAAACTTGCTTGAAGGAAAAAACCTTGAACGAAGAGACTAAGCGATGACATGCGACCCCCTCAAGAGCCGTCTTTGCGAATCCTGGTACGGTTCTCCTCGTCAGGGACATTAGAAATGCCAAAATATTCGACTTGTTCGCCTAAGATAGCACGACACTAAACTTCATTTCAATCAGCAACATATCAAGCTGTGCGTACAAAATCTGTGGGACTCCGGAAGAACCATCATCCTAATTTACGTTAGTGGAATCAGAGACACCGTCTTAGCACTTCCAAGCCCTCATCAACGGTGGCAAGGTCAATATTCAGGGCAGGAAACATCGTAAATCCTTGTTCACCCTCGGATAAAATAAGCCCCTCTTCTTTGGTTTTTTCAACGATGTGTTGGCCATAGTCTTCACTTTCGAAATTCACTCCGATGGCAAGACCAAGATAAGAAAAGCGAGGTTCTTCCTTGAAGTCCATTTGCGATATTTGGTCGACGAGATAGTGACCCATTTCTTGGGTATTGCTCTCAAGAAAATTCCGGTTTTCAGAGTAATAGGAAAGTGTCGCCAGCGCAGCTTCCACACTGCGCGGATGCCAACCATAGGTTGAGTAATAGCTACTTTCATATCGCATGGCCTGAGAAACCTCTTCACTCATTAGGACCGCACCCATAGGAGCAAAACCTCCGGTGATAGCCTTCCCCAAACAAAGGATATCTGGTTGCAAATGGAAATGTTCACACGCAAAAATTTTCCCGGTTCGACCGAAGCCCGTGGCCACTTCGTCGATAATCAAAACAGTCCCGGATTTTTTGCAGGCATCTTGAATAACATCAAAAAATTCTTGGCTCGGAACCATGGCGCCGCGGTTGCAAATTACTGGTTCCATAATCAGGGCCGCGATATCTCGTTGTTGAAGACGATGAGCGACCCGTTCTGCTGACTTTCCGTCAAGAGGAGGTCTGATTCGGTAAGCGCTGAAAGGATTTTTGTACCAATCGCCATATTCTGGCGAGCCGATACTGCGGGCCCCAATCGAATCGCCGTGGTAAGCTTCTTCTAAAGAGATAAATTTTTGTCTTTCCGTAAAAGACATCGCTGCCTGCAAAGCAATTTCAACAGACTCTGTTCCACCTGTTGAACGAAAGCTTTTCTTCAGTTTTCTTGGCGCCATACTTTCTAATTCACGGGCGTAATCGACCCAAGGTTTATACAGTTGGTGAGGAGCCACATAGTCCGGGCCACTAAAATTCTGAACTTTCTTTTTGATATCTTCATTATCCCAGCCAAAATTTCCCACACACCAACCCATGACAAAGTCGATGTACTTTTTGCCCCGAGTTGTGTAGACGTAACTCCCCTTTTGTTTGGCAATTTCGATTTCATCTGGTTCGCTATCTCTTCCAATATATTTTTGATCGGTCTCAAGTGTTTTCATACCCCAAAAGAAGGCAAAGGCTGGGCCAACAAAACGGATTCGTGTTCTATTACAATCAATCTATTCAGTGGACGTTGCTGGAATTTTGTTGGCACCAAAAATGGGAAAAGCCCAACTAAGCCGCCTTCTTAGAACTGGCAGGACCCTCCCCGTAAAGGTCAGGGCGGATAAATTCGGCGAAGGATTTTTTTCGCTGCTGGCGAAGCCATCCTGGTCCGACGATGGCGTAGTGCTTGTTGTGGCCGTCATTCATGAGAAGATTGTGGGCTTTGGGCAGTTCATTCCATGGCAGGTCTGGAAACATATGGTGTTCGGCGTGAAAGTTGAAATTTAAGACGAGGTCTTCGATCCATTTGGGATAGCGGCCTGTGCGCGCAATTTCAAGTTGCTCCCAGGTTGGCTTCTTGTCGTAAAACTCTTCAAAGGTAATGCCGCCATGATGGGCCAAATTGATGTAATCAAAAAAGAGAGAGTAAACTAAAATCCCTCCCCCTAAAACCAGAAGCTGTTGGGAATTTAAAGCCCACAACACTCCTCCCCAAAACAGCAAGGGAGTGAAATAGCTCAGCCAAAAATCGCCGTCTTCGAATGATTTCAGCAAACGCTTGGTTGAATGGGCCCAGAACACCACATATTGAAACAGAGCCATCCAGGGAAATCTTGTTTTCCACATGACTTCAAAAATACTTTTGGTCAGAGCGGAATGGGAGGGATAGCGTTTGACCAATTCGAGAGCTGAATCTTGGCGAAAATTTCCTGCCCAGTAATGATGTTCGATATGAATGGACCGCCACAATTTGTAAGGTAAAAAGCAAAGGGCTCCCGAAACAAAGCCCAGGAACTCATTGATGAGCTTGTTTCCATGAGCCACACCGTGGACAGCCTCATGCATGAAAACGAGATTGCGAAACAAAAGCGCGGCAATCGGAAAAACCGCGAGCCAGGCCCAAGGCCAACTCTGTTGCATCAGAAAAACAACCGAGGACCAAAGAGCCAGATCTTTGGTCATATGCAACCAAAAAACTTGAGGCTGATAATTGAATTTCAATTGCTCTCTATACTTTTTATAAAGATCTCTCGTCATATGGATACTTTTCGAACCGAGCCCTTGAAAACTTAAGTCTCGAATTAAAACATGTCATATTTATTTTATTTATTTACACAATCTTCCGATGACTGAGTCTGGACAGGGGAAAAGGTGGCTGATTTAAAGTCAACAATCGATCAATTTAAATTGGATCCCGCGGTTCGAAAATGGGTGAAAGAGCATTCGGAGGCTCGTCCAGGATCGCATCTTTTGATGATGGCCTTCGATTGGCTTTGCATTGGCGTTACCTGTGCTCTATCTCTGCGATTTCCGCATCCAGCGCTGTTTACTTTGAGTGTCATGGTTATCGGCTGCCGCCAGCATGCCCTCTTGGTTCTTGCTCACGATGGGGCCCATAACCGCATCAGCAAAAACAGTAGAGCCAATGATCTGTTCAGCAACCTGTTTTGCGGGTATCCCACCCTGCTCTCGACCAAAGACTATCGCCGGCATCATTTGGCTCACCATCAGCACACGAACACCGATGCCGATCCGGATTGGGCTCGCAAAATTCAAATGCGCGAATGGCAGTACCCGCAAAACCGGGTTCTAATGTTCACAACGATGCTCAAGGTTTTCTTTGTTGGCGGTCCCCTATGGATCTATTTCATGAGCAAGATGACCCAAGATAACGGGCCTAAAATGCTCTATTGGGCTTGCGTCTTGGGAGTTGTCACTTACCTCCAGGCATGGCCCCTCTTTTTGCTTTACTGGGCCCTGCCGCTGATGACGGTGTTTCAGGTGATTCAGCGTATTCGGAGTATTGCAGAACACTTTGGCCTGCCTCGCGCTCACGAATTGAATGACACTCGAAATATATTGGCTGGACCTATCGAAAAGTTTTTATTAAGCCCTCACAACGTCAATTACCATCTGACTCATCATCTCTTTCCCAGTGTTCCCTTTTCCAATTTGCCGGGCTTGCATCAAAAATTAAATGAGCATCCCATCTACCGCGCTTTGGCTCACAACAATGATTCCTTTTTGTTTGGAAAAAGATCGGTCCTCCATGATTTGCGAACCTGCTCGCAAACCGAGTCCAAAGAAACAGAAAAGATTCAGGCGGCGGCCTAAAATTTTTTCGATCGCTGCTTATGAACAATCAGACTGACCTTCAATACCCAATCTGGCACTAGGCTCTCTTTTTCAGGATCTGAATATAGTCCAAATCGTTGCAGTCACCTTGCCGCAAACAAAAGACGATGCCACTTGCTTATAAATATTTATGAGCGCTCTCTTGAAGACAGGAAAGCATTTAAAATTCTTTGAATGCCGACCAAAACTGAATTTACTAAAGGAACTGAGTGATTAAAATAAAACCGTTTTATGTCTCTGGTCTTGTTGCAATGATAAGTTTGCTCACCGCTTGCTCGGCGAATGTTAAAAAGGCTGACATCGCAAGCACTGCCGATCCCCAGCAAGAAATCTCAAAGTTAGATGTTGATCTCACTCTAGCGACGACGAAGAACATCGACGTTCTGGCTCCCCATGAATTCAAAGACAGCGCAAAATGGCTGGCCGAGGCGAAAGAAGACCAATCTAACAAAGAAGACCAAGAAGAAATTCTGAATGACGTTCGCACGAGCCGTGGTTTTTTAGAAAAAGCTTATGGAATTTCAGCCAATCGTGCCGAGAAAGCGCCCGGACTTTTTGAAGCTCGCCAAGCCGCTTTGAAGGCAGGCGCCTCAAGCCATTCAGAATTGAGGAGTGACCTAAAAAGTGTCGACAAAGATGTCAGCTCCGAAGCCGGAAACTTTGCTCAATTGGATTCTAAAAAAATCTCGGCCTTGCAAGAGCGCTATGTGACTCTCGAGAGACAAGCGACAATTTTATCCCGTTTAGGAAAAAGCCAGGCTATTTTCAATGGCCTAAAAAATGACGGTGCATCTCAACAGGCTCCTTTAAGTTATAAAAAAGCTGAGCTCTCACTGAAAAATGGCGAGTCCGTGATTTCTGCGAATGTCAGAAACCCAACGGGTTACAAAGTCGCGGTCGAAACTGCAATCAATGACACTGCCCTTTTGAATGATGTGATGAATGCCATCAAACAAACCGGCAAGAATTTGCCTGAGTCAGCGGCTTTGAAAATGGTTTCTCAGAACAGGCACATTGATGCTTTGAATACAGATCTGTCTGCTTCCAATGCTGAAAGTGCTGCAAACCAAAAAGAAATGACTGAAAAAAATAAGACACTGAAGGATGAGCTGACAGACAAAGAGCAGGATCTCAACACTGCAAACTCACGAGTCGAAACTCAACGGGCCATGGAAAATGCCCGCACACAGTTTTCTTCGAACGAAGCAGAAGCCTACCAACAAGGTGACAATCTTTTGATCCGCTTGAAGCAAATGAACTTTGCCAGCGGTCAGTCCGACCTTCCAGGCGCTTCTTTAGAAGTCCTCGCCAAAGTTTCAGCAGTCGCGAAGTCGATGAATGCCACTGAACTGAAAGTCGAAGGCCATACGGATTCGACCGGAACCGATAGTCAAAACAAAATCATTTCTGAAAAACGAGCTTCCGCCGTCGCCTCGTATTTCAAATCGAATGGTTTTAGTGAAGTGACTTCGCAAGGCTACGGTTTTCAGAAACCGATTGCGACCAACAAATCTAAAATAGGCCGAGCCCAAAATCGCCGCGTGGATATCATTATCACACCGGATTATTCATTAGTGACCCAGTAAATCCAATCAACAAAAAAGGAGAATTTATGGCAATCAATCAAGATATCGTGAACGGAAAATGGCTCGAACTCAAAGGCGAAATTCAAAAGGCCTGGGGCAAGCTGACTTCGGATGAACTCGAGCAAACAAAAGGCGACGTCAAATCGATCGCTGGGCTTGTGTTGCAAAAATACGGTGAAGGACAAGAAAAATTTCAGCAGAAATTTGCTGAAATACTGGAACCTCTGCAGGGCAAAAAAGAACAAACAGTTTCTGCAGTCAAAGAATCCTTAAAGTCCTAATCTGGACGGCTGCTGGGCAAAGAGCCCGGCGGCCATTTCAATTTGAATAGAACTCCATTCACAGCGATATAAAGGCTGACCAATCTCGAGCAAAGGAAATCACAAACGCACCGGGCTAGATTGTGCGATCTGGACGGCGCGGAATCGTAAAGTTGAAAGTGCTTCCATGGCAGAGTTTTGAATGGACCCAAAGGCGTCCGCGATGGGCTTCGATGAGCATTTTAGATATATAAAGGCCCAAGCCCAATCCGACACGATCCCTGACCCCCAGCTGTGCGTAGCGCTCAAAAATTTGAAGTCTCTTTTCTTCAGGAATACCTGGCCCCGTATCACTCACAGAAACTTGAACCGCATCTTCATTGAAAACTGCGCCAAGAGTGATAGATCCGCCTTGAGGAGTAAACTTCAAAGCGTTTCCGATCAGATTAGACAGCACCTGCAGGACCCGATCTTTATCACAAAAAACTTCGCCTGACAGATCAGGCGAAATTGTTCGCAGTTCGACACTCTTCGCAAGTGCGGCTTGCGCAAAACCCTCAATGGCCTCTTGAAGGATTTGTCCGATATCGTACTTTTTCAGCGTGAGCTGAAGCTTCCCGCCCTCAATACGCTCCATATCCAGAAGATCGGCGATTAGGCGCAAAGAAGTATCAATATTCCTTTTGATGAGTTCGATCGAACTCCGCACTTCGGGTCCAAATTCTCGAAATGCAGGGTCACTTAAAAGCAATTCTGCGCACATGGAGGCCGCACCAATAGGGTTTTTGAGATCATGACTGACGATCGCGAGAAACTCGTCTCTTGTTGTCAAATTCGCTTTCGTTTTAGAATGTTCAGAAATTTCATCAGAGAGAAGCCCCGTCGTGCGATTCACCTCTGAGTCCGTTCTCGTCCGCTCCGTCGAGAGACTCTGATCGGTCAACTTTCGCTCCTGCTCGAGCAACTGACTTGCTAATTTATTTTTGAATTCACGTTCCTTATCAATTGCAAGATCAACTTGAGAACGCTCTTGTTCAATTGCTTGATCTGATCTATCTCTTTCGCTGAGCAGCTGATCATGACCGATTTTTTTCTCGTCTTCTGTGGCATAACCCGATGCTTCTCTTTTTTTGGCGGAATCGAAGTCCAATCGACGGCGCATTTCGGATGAGGCTTGATCTGCCTGACGTCGTTCACTCGAAATTTTCTTGTCAGCTTGACGTTCGGCGCTGGATTTTGATTTCGTAAGAGACTCATTCGTTTTGTCGCGCTCTGCAACCAAGCTTTCGTCAGTCTTTTGTCGCTCCTCTTTTAAAAACGGGGTCGACTGAGAATGTTCCATAAAAGCTCCTACGCAATCGATCCGCAGAATAGGAGAGCTGATTCTAAATCCGTTCTCCGGCGACTGCCGGGAGTATTATACCACGTTGAAAGTGCGATGAAATGCTTCTTTTCCAGGAATGACGAGCAACACATTGTTTGATTAAGTTCCATGACCCATTGAATGACCCGACTCGATGAGCGTTGTCTCAAATAATGAACGTTAACTGAGTTTTCCTTTTTGCAGCCAAAGAACATTCACGGCGACATAAAGGCTGATCAGAGCCGCAAAAAAACACCAGACCGATGCGGTCGTCTGCCGACCGATGGCCTGAGCAAGGAACATGCTTCCCAAAACCAAAAGGCCCGCCTTCTTCACTGTTCGAAGGCTCGAGATGAAAAAGGGCACCACTGTCGGAGTGAAATATAAAAAAGCTTCAAGGTTTGGTGGCAAAATTTCTTTCAAGTTGAGGTAATCATACTCCAAACTGTGGCCAACGATATTGACTTTGATTTCTAAACCGTAAAGCATAAATACGGCCAGTAGGGAGACCCCTAAGCCCAACAGTCCAATCACCTTCAAGATCCTTTTCCGCTTTTCCTTGATCTCGATATGATACAAGGACCATGGCAGCCAACTGGGCCAGACCACAAAGGCAAAGGCCAAGAACAGGAAGATTCCAAATTTATGCATCAAACTCGTCGTCCCTGCATCCATCGTCTGCCAAACGATCCCTTCAGCAACTTGCTGAAAACCGAACAAGAGGGGAATCGCCGCAATCATTTTTTGCTGTTTTGAACTGCTTTTGAGAGTCGTCACCGCACCAGTCGCAATCAGAAGCCCCGCTGACCCAAAGCTCATATCCGCTGAAAAACACATGCTCTTTCTCCTGCATCAATTTGGAAATTCAATTCATTGAAGGCGCTTATAATGCCCTTTCATCTTGCCGACGCCAATCTACAAATCTGGCATTTTCAATGCAAATTGCGAAGCTCTGGTTATAGGCTCAAAATTTTGGCACTCCCAAAAGTAATTTTGTTTATTGTATTGGCATTCGTAGGCCCCTTATTTGGTTTAGCCAAGGGGAAGCTTTTCTGCTCTGCTGCGCGCAAAGGTCTGCGACTTCCGCGGTCAAACACTGATGTCAAATACCATTCATAAAAATCAATCACCGGGACCGACTTCCAAGCGCCTGAATTGTAACCAGATCTTGCCGGGTTTCGATTGAGATTCGTCAATTTGGTGATAGAATCGAATTTGTGAAAACAACGTGCATCTTAAACTTATTGAGAACATCGACACAGCTCCAGACCTGCGAACTGGTGCTTAAATTTATTTCTTCTGGCGGTTGAGGCTTTTTCACCTCGCAGCCTAACCGCCCACCTACATTCTCAGAAAAAAATAAAAATTGAAAGAACTCCGACTTATTCACAATCGGGTGAAGGGATTTATTTATGGAAAATAACAATTTAATAATGACACAAACTGATTATCAAAAACTTTCATCGCTCATCGATTTCGCCGACCCCGTCACCGCAGAACTTCTTCAAGAAGAACTCGACAGAGCTGCCGTGGTGTTGACGGATCAACTGCCACAGGATGTGGTGACAATGAATTCAAAAGTCGAATTTAAGGACCTTGATTCGGGTGAGGACTTTGTCATGACCCTCGTTTTTCCAGAGAATGCGAATATCAAGGAAAACAAAGTTTCAATACTGGCCCCAGTCGGTGCTGCACTGATCGGTTTGCGAGTGGGTCAAACCATGAGTTGGCCGACTCCACGTGGTGG
>JBGGMM010000242.1:0-12001 GCA_041288045.1 Pseudobdellovibrionaceae bacterium
TTCATTATTCAAGTATGACACGCCCAATCTGATGCGAAAACAAAAACTTGAAACTAGAGTTATCCACATTTTTTGGGGAAATACGAAGGAACTCGACCTTAGACCGTCGATTGAATAAGGGTTTCAGCCAAATGCTAGTTACTTAAGCAGCAATAAATTATTGATTTAACTAATTATTGTCTAAATTTAAGGAAACCTAAACAGATCTGGCGACAGATTTTTAAAATCCGAGTTACCGAACCGTCTGAATTCTGAAATGAAATCTGTCAGGGTCTGAGCTAGGCGCTGAGATTGCTAAACTCATTGAAAATGCGACTCTTTTCACTTCTCATCCTGTGTCTTTTCCTCTTTCAAAGTCTTTCGCTGCCTCAACTGGTGGCACCTTTTGCATTTGTCATGCAACAAAATTGTGCAGATTCGGTTCCGAAAGAGATGAAATTTCGGGCGTTGTCTCAATCTTTCTTGTGCGGAGTCCCTCTGATTGATTCAGAAGCCAAAGAAATTTTTCGGAAAACAAGCCTGTTGCATTTGATGGTTGTCTCTGGGGGTCATTTGCAAATCCTGACGTTTTTGATCCTTTTTCCCTGGCCTGCTACTTGGAGAAAGAAAAAATATCTGCAAATTTTTTTATGGGGGTTTCTCTGCAGCTACTGCTTGTTGACGGGTTTTCAGCCGCCTTTGGTTCGAGCTCTGCTGGCCCGATTCGTCCACTTTCTCAATCAACGCTTTCATTTCTTTTGGGATTTGGGGAAAACTCAATGGCTGGCAGGTGTTCTCACTCTTCTTTTGATCCCTGAATGGATTTTCAGTTTTTCTTTTTATCTTTCCTGGTTGGCATCGCTGGGTTTTTTGCTCACCCCCCTCTTATGGAAATTTCAGAGCCGGAAAATTTTCCTGACTCTTCTCAGTTGTTTTTTTATTCAGTCTTTAATGACAGTGTCTCTGGGGGATTTTTCGGCCCTCGGTATTTTCACCAATGCCTTTTTAGCTCCCTTCATCGGCCTTTTGCTTTTTCCTCTTTCTCTTTCTTCCGTTCTTTTCCCATTTTTGATTCCGGTCAGCGATCAGCTCTGGGAGTATTTGCTTCTTCTTTTAAAATATTTGGCTGCTTGGAATTTCCAATTGAATTCAATTTCTAATCTTCCCCAATTCACCCAGTTTCGATGGTTCTTTCTGTGGGGATTCCTCGCTTTGATTCACACTTCACTCGAAGCCTTTCGTCAAATGCGCTATCAGAGGTCCAATGTCTAAGAGGATTTTTCTTCTCACTTTTTTTATTTTCAGCTCAATTCAAGGATTGGCCTCTGAGCTGATCGTTTGGAATGTCGGACAGGGACAATGGATCACCGAAGTCGATTCGCAAGTTTGCTTTCACTATGACATTGGTGGCGAGTTCAATCCACTTCAGAGGGTTCTGAAGATCTGTCGGGGGAAAATCAATTTGGTGCATCTTTCCCATTTGGACTGGGATCATTTTTCTTTCTATTCTAGTTTATTGAGAGCTTTGCCTGAAACCTGCCTGATCCAAAGACCCGTAGGCCCGGCTTCTCCTGCAAAAAAAAGATGGCTTGAAAAAATCCCCCTGTGTCTGCCAAACCGGATCCCACTGATTCAAGAGCGACAGAAAAGCCTTTTCCTGGCAAAAAACAGCCGCAATTCCAATGCTTCCTCGCAAGTGGTTTGGTCACAGAAATTTCGGGTTCTCATCCCTGGGGACTCACCTCAACAGCAAGAAAAATTGTGGAGTCAAAAGATTCCTCGATCGACCGAGGGTTGGATTTTGGGACATCATGGAAGCCGCACCAGCAATTCACCAAGGCTGTTTTCAAGTCTGCCAAAAATTCGCTGGGCTGTGGCTTCGGCACGAAGGGGGCGCTATGGACATCCGCATTGGCAAATCGTCGAGCGCTTAAAAAAAGAAAAGGTGCCCTTACTCAAAACAGAAGATTGGGGGCACCTGCATTTTTTTAAAAAATGAACTCTTACTGACGATAAGGACGATAATCCATGCCCAAATCCCGGGCCACTGGTTCATAGCAGACGAAGCCGCCATAAACATTCAGACCCTTGAAGAGTGCTGGATCTTTGGCAATTGCATCTTCCACTCCCATTGCCGCCAACATCGAAGCGTATTTCAAAGTCGTGTTGGTCAGAGCATAGGTTGAAGTGCGCGGCGCCACGCCTGGCATATTGGGCACACAGTAATGAATCACTCCATCCACTTCGTAGGTTGGATTTTGGTGAGACGTCGGCTTGCAAGTCTCAATGCAACCACCTTGATCCACAGCTACGTCCACCACCACAGAGCCTTTTTTCATTTGTGAAATGGTCTGCTTGCTGATCAAAGTGGGAGCTTTGTGACCAGTGATCAAAACACCGCCGACCAAAAGATCCGACTCAATCGCCGATTGCTCCAGATTTTGTGCGTTTGAGAAAAGAGTTGTCACACGTCCTTGGAAAACGTCATCGAGATATTCCAATCGCGCCAGGTTCACATCCAAAATGGTGACATCAGCACCCAGACCCACCGCCATTTTGGCTGCATTTGTCCCAACCACACCGCCACCGATAATGGTGACCTTGCCTGGCTTCACACCAGTGACTCCGCCCAAAAGAATGCCTTTTCCGCCGTGATCTTTCTGCAAATAGAAAGCCCCGATCTGAGTGGCCATTCGACCGGCAACTTCACTCATCGGAGTGAGAAGCGGGAGACTGCCGTCTTCTTTTTGAATGGTTTCATAAGCAACAGCTTTGACTTTTCGTTCGCAGAGAACTTTGGTCAATTTGGGTTCAGCAGCCAAGTGAAGGTAAGTGTAGAGAATCTGATTTTCCTTCATGAGAGTGTACTCATCCGGAAGTGGCTCTTTCACTTTTACGATCATATCTGATTTGGCGTAAACTTCGGCTTTGGTATCGAGAATTTTTGCGCCCGCTTTTTCATACTGTTGATTGGTGATTCCGGAACCCACGCCTGCGTCTTTTTCAACGTAAAGGGTGTGGCCTTCTTTGACCAACTGGCGAACACCGGCTTCGGTCATGCCCACGCGGTTTTCACTGATCTTAATTTCCTTAGGAACTCCGACGATCATGATTTTCTCCTGCTTGAATGTCTTTGAGATTTGCGATCTTGCCAGAACCTAGCAGATTGGGAAGGGATGTGCACGGCGTCGATGAAAGCCTTGCAATTCTTTCAGTTGAATCCCTGAGAAGCACGCTAAAAGCGGTTTCTTAAGTCCTCGCTGAGATCAGCCCCTAGCTCCACATGTTTAAAGCTGTCTTTGGATTCAATGATTTTGCGAATGAGTTTATTCATGACATCGTGACCGGCCTTGTGCAAGACCACATGACCCATCAAAGGCATCCCCAAAGTCACCAAATCCCCTAGTGCATCCAATGCCTTATGACGGACAAATTCGTCGGCAAAGCGAAGACCTTCTGGATTGAGGATTTTCAGTTCATCCAAAACAATGGCGTTTTCAAGACTTCCCCCTAAGGCCAAGCCGCGCGATTGCAGAGCTTCGACGTCTTTCAGGAAGCCAAAAGTGCGGGCCCCAGCGATTTCCCGAGTGAAAGAATGATCGTTGATGTCCAGATCCAGCTTTTGACGACCAATTTCAGGATGCGGAAAATCGATGGTCACTGTCACTCTCAGCCCATGATAAGGAACCACATAAGCCTGCTTATCCCCGTCTTCAAAGTAAATGGGTTGGGTGACGTAGCAGTATTTACGCGGCTGATCCTGCTCGACCAGTCCCACCACATGAAGCGCGTCTAAAAAATCCTTGGCGCTGCCGTCACAGATGGGGATTTCAGGTCCGTCGAGCTCAATGAAAACATTGTCGATCCGAAGGGCTGAAAGGGCCGACATGCAGTGCTCAACTGTGGCCACTGAAAAAGCTGGTCCCCCCAAAGTGGTTGCATAGCCAGTGGCTGAAACTTGATGGGCGTGGACTCGTAAAGACGGCGATCCGGGAAGATCCGAGCGAACAAAGTGCACTCCTGTATTGGGAGGAGCCGGCACAAAAGTCAAAGTGCAGGTTTTTCCCGAATGAAGGCCCATGCCTTGGACCACAGTTCTTTTGCGAATCGTTTTTTGTAGAAACATGAAGATTTGATGTTATCCCAAGAGAGGATGTGGCACAAATATTTTTCCGACTGTCAGGCCCGCCCAGTTCTTTACTTCGGGCTGAGTGTGGCTAGAAAGCTGCAAAAACTCATGATCCGTCAAACCATGAAATGCGCGAAGCAGAGCTCCTGCAGCCACTCGTGCGGCTCTGGCGTTTCCATCTCGGACTTTGAGGGCGAAAGAAAGTCCCTCAAGCAAAAGAGTGCCAGCATAAACTCCCTCGGCCCCGGATTTGAGAATCATTCGGCCTTGTGTGTGCATCATCAGATCTGAGCAGAAATCTCCACTGCCGCCAACGTAGTAGGGCTGCTTTAAGACAGCTTCTCGAATCAGCCGAAAAGTTTCATTTCTCTCAGCCGACACAGACACGTCCGGAAGAAGAAACCTCAAACCTCGCGCCATTCCCAAAAGGCTCATGGCATAAGTTGGGATTCCACAGCCATCAATCCCCCAGGGGGCATGACTGAGATCCTCTTCACTGAGCTCGAATAAAATTTTCCGGAGGTACTTTTGCAGAGGATGATCAAAAGCATCGTAGTGCTTTGGATTCCAATCAAGGGCTTTCATGGAAGTTAAAAAAGCAGTGTGTTTTCCCGAACAGTTGTTGTGACAGGGTCGCGGGCTGAGCCCTCGATGAATCAACTCTCGCGCTGTTTTTTCATCGTAGGGATAATGAGGCCCGCACACCAAATCCTCTTCACTCATCCCGATGCGTTCCAGCCAATCCAAAACCAAATTGGTATGGGGGGCTTCACCATTGTGGGAGGAGCAAGCCAAAGAAAGGTGTCGATCGTTCAAATCAAAGCGATGATAGGCCCCGCTTTCAATCAAATTCACGGCCTGCAACATTTTGATTGCTGAGCGCGGATAGGTGCGAATGGTTTCGGCAGGACCAAATGAGGCGACAAGCTGTCCTTGATGATCGACAACAGCAGCGTCAATAAGATGAACACTTTCGGTGAAATTTCCGCGAGTGACATGCACTTCAATCGGAGGATAAGAATTTCCAGAGTTGTGCCGAAAAGACATGCTGGAGATTATTCACGTGAAACCAAGCAAAGGTCAACGGTTCCATTGTTGGTCTGTTTTTCTCTTGTTATTCCTTGTCGGATGCAGCTCCAAAAGCGCTCGCTCGACAATTGAGGAAACGCAAGACCGGGCTCGCCCGCGAGCAGCGGCTTATGCGGCTGATGGTTTCATGATGGATCACCGCTCACCCGAAGGGCGGGCTTATCGCCCCTGGCAGTTTTACTATAAGCACTGCACTTTAGTCAGTCGCAATCCCTATCCGGACCGAGCTGAGCATTCTTGTACCACTCCTTATTGAAAACTTTTGCACCAAATTGAGATGATATTATGAGCATTTAAATTTTCTCCGAATCCGTCGATACATTCGAAGACGCGAAGGGAATAACCAATGAGCATGATTGAACGCTATCGTAAAAAAGGCGGCTTTTTCCAACTTCTCAACTTGATTGAGACGACTGGCAAAGACAAGCAAGAGAAATTCTTGAAAATGATCGCCGAAGAAAGCCCCGCCTGGGAATCAGAAGTTCGAAAACGGCTTTTGACCATTGATAAAATTCTCAGCTGGAACCCTACTTACTTGGCCGAAATTTTTCCTCGCATACAGCCTTTGCAGTTAGCCATGGTTGTTGGCGGCTTGCCCCCTGAAAAAGCCGAACAATTTATGAAAATTCTCAACTTCAAAGAGAAGCGTCAAGTGGAGGAAGTTCTCAAAGAGAAAACTCCATCGCCTGGTGAGACTTCTGCTGGGGTGATGAAGCTTTTCAGCGAGATTCGCAAAATGGAAGCCGAAGGCTCTTTGAAATTTGAAAAATTTGATCCTGACATGGTCGTTCCTGAGGACATCGAAGATCGCTTGGGCAAAGGTGTCAGTTTCGCGACTATTCCAACAGGAACGACAGAAGTGGCTGTGGGTAACATGCCTCCTCCACCGGCTGGAATTCCTTCCAACGTGGCGGAAGAGCTCACCAACTTGCGTCGCAAACTGGTTCAGCTGACCCAGGAAAACCATAAGCTTCATCATGACAACCAAACGATGAAGGATAAGCTGGATCAGATTAAAAAAATCGCCTGATTCGCTTGGGGCGCGCCGTCCCAATGCTCGCATTCCACCGATCGTCGGCTATAGTCGCCCGGCCAATTTGAATTGGCAGGGGGGCTCATGGTCTTTTTATTTTCACTTCTGATCTCTTTGGCTCACGCTGAATTTGTGATTGTTCCGGATGATTTGGTCATTTCTGAAATGGCTCCGGGGTCCAGTGCTCCACTCAATAATCAACTCGGCGTTTTGATCTGGAATATTGAAAAGGGCAAAGCTCAATATGACTGGGCTTATGATTTTCAAAAGCTCATGGACGGAAAATCCCTCGCCCTTTTGCAGGAAGGGATCGAAGACAACTACGTTCCCAATGTTTTAAAATCCATTTCACGATTTGGTTGGTTCATTGCCCGTACTTTTTTTATGGAGACCGACCGTCAAGCGACGGGAGTGATTTCAGGATCTCCGCAAAAGCCAGTGCAAGCGAGTTTTCTGCGGACTCGCGATTTGGAACCGATCATCAACACTCCGAAAATGGCTTTCCTGTCGACTTATGATCTGTTGGGCGGCTCGCAACTTTTGGTGGTCAATGTGCATGCCATCAACTTCACTTCACCAGAGCCTTTTTTTCGCCAAGTGGATGACATCGTTAAGGCCATTGGCAATTGGAATGGCAAAGTTTTAGTGGCGGGCGATTTTAATACTTGGATTTCGGCGCGAACCAAATACCTCGTGGGAAAAATGAAAGCTCTGGGGCTTGAGCATGTGGTTTTTGAAAAGGATCCTCGTCAATTGGTTCTGGATCATGTGTTCATTCGCGGCTGCCAGTTGTCTGCGGCCCAAGTGCATGGGAATATTGAATCCTCTGACCATTACCCTTTGACCACTGATTTTTCGTGCCAAAACTGATTCAAAAAATTCTCTATGGCTGCTCGGACCTGGGTCTGAATGCAGTTGAAATTTTTTTGCGAGTTCATTTGTTGGTCTTCTACGCCCAGGTTCAGAAACTGCCGGTTTTCTGGGTGGCTATTGCTATTGGGATTTCCATTCTCTGGAATGCGGCCATCGACCCATTGATCGGCCGCTTCTCGGATGATTTCAGAAATCGAAAAGGCACTCGCATGCATTTGGTCTTAGTGGGGGCGATTTTTATGGCCGTCACCTTGGCGGCTCTTTTTCATCCGCCAGAAATGCAAAGCCAGACACAGGTTTGGCTCTATCTTTTGTTTTTCAGTCTGGCTTTCAACACGTCTCAGACGCTGTTTGCGATTCCCTATGCGGCGATGGTGGGGGACTACTCGGAGGATCGTCAGCAACGATCGACGTTTATTGCCTGGAAAATTTTATTTGCGAATTTCGGAGCTTTGATTGGGATTGCTGTGCCTGGATTTTTTCTCGCCCATGCTCATCCGAAAGTCTATGAAAACACCAGTTGGATTTTGATTCTTTTGCTTTTGTTTGTGGCTTTCATGACTTCGCTGGCCCCACCTCCCCTGCATCCGGCTGATATGAGCTCTCGCCGAAATCCACATCCTATCCGTGAGGCTTTGGGTAATCGAAATTTTCTGGTTCCACTGCTGGCTTCTTTTTTTGCCAATGTGGGACTGACTTTGAACACTTCGATTGCTCTTTATTATTACCGGATCCGCGCCCAGTTGTCGGAAAAAGAAATTCAGAACACGTTTTTGTTTTTCTTTTTAATTTTCAGCTTGAGCCTTCCTTTGTGGGTTTGGATCTCACGAAAATGCGGGCGCAAAGCGACTCTGATTGCAGGCGCCCTGCTTCTGGGATTGAGCACGGCCTTGTTTTATTTGAACCTCCCGGTTGGCGAGACGGCCTGGCCCCTTTACCTTTTGGCCTCAGGGACCGGTGGATTTTTTGTCGGCTGCTCGGTTTTGATGGATGCTCTGGTGACGGACATTGTGGATGAAGACCATTTGCGCTTTGGGCAAGAGAGATTGGGACTTTATTTTGGCATTTGGAAATTCTCAGCCAAAGCTTCAAGGGCTATTGCCCTCTTCGTCGTTGGATCTCTCTTGGACTGGGCGAATGTGACTTTTCCGGATGTCGACACAGCTTCTCGCTTGAGCTTGATTTTTGGCCCGGGTGTGGGATTCTTTTTCATAGTGGCCGCTTTGATTCTGATCCCCTATTCATTGACAGAAAAAAAGTGTGCCGAAATCAAAAAAGCTTTGGAGTTAAAGGCACATGTTAAAGATATTTAGAAATTCAGCTCTGAAATCTTTAGGCCAAGAAGCCAAACTGCCAGCGGCCCTTTCCATCGCTTTTTACAATAACACGAAAGTTCTCGATCTGACCCTGGCGGGAGTCAGCCGGCAGACATTGAAAAATTTTGAGCTCATCATTTGCGACGATGGCTCCAAACCAGAAGCTGTCGAGCACGTGCAAAAAGCTCTCGAATCCCTGGACATCCCAGCCATGCACCTCTGGCACGAGGACATTGGCTTTCGCAAAAACCGAATGCTCAATTGGGGGATCCACCACTGCCACAGTGATTACATGATTTTCATCGATCAAGACTGCATCCCACATCCCCAATTTGTCCGCGAGCATTCAGAAAACCGCCGGTCTCACAGCGTGCTATGTGGAAGGCGCATGGATTTCACGCCTTGGGTTTCCAGAATGCTGACTCCAGAAAAAATTCGCGCTGGCTTTATTGAAAACAACTTGTGGTGGATGATCCCCGCAGGCTTTTACATGAAGGACAACAACGGCGGTAAGGGAATTTATTTTCAAAACCCTTTCTTCAGAAAGCTCGCCAACAAAAAACACCGGGGCATCGTCGGATGCAATTTCTCAGTCCACCGCCAGGACCTGCTGGACATCAACGGCTTCGACTGGCGCTACGAAGGAGCCGGCACCGGCGAAGACTCGGATATCGAATACCGAATGAAACTGCTGGGAGTGCAGATGCTTCCCTTCTGCAACACGGCTGTGCAGTATCATGTTTTTCATAAACTGCTGAAGCGCCCTTCATTGAACGAAAGCATTTTCGCTGAAGTGCAGGCAGAGAAGAAAGCGGTCACGGACCACGGTCTGCGGCAGCAGCTTGAGGAATCTTCGCAGTCGATTGTGATCTAGAACACCAAACCAGGCCTATCACTAAGTTCATCAGAGCGAATTCCTCCCCTCCTCATCCCTGAGGTTTTCTGGAAACTCGCCAAAGGCGAGCCCCGAAGGGGTGAGGCCGTGGAGGGCCGAATTTCCAGAAAAGACGGACACGGATGTTCACGATCAGGCGAAGACACGGGCTTCGCACACCACTTGGGTAAATGACTTCCCGGAGACCTTTCATCCACGATGTTGTCCGTTGGTATGGCGTACCGACGGACAACATCGTGGATGGAGGTCTCGAGCACAGCGGTACCGATGATAAACGTGAGGGTGTCCGTCCATGCGAAGGCTCCCAGACGGCCGTCCGGGCCGTCTGGCAAGTTTTAGGAGGAGGAGCGGAAAAAAACGAACGACGTTTTTAAAATTTTTTGTGGAAAAAGTTTGACATGATTTTTCGCTCTCTCCTCTTGGCTAAGAAAGCAGATTTTTGTGATTTTGGATTTTCTGGAGTTTTCTTTGCGATCACTCTGGGGCGAAGGTCTTATGGCTTTTACGATTTTGTTTTTAAGCCACTCTCTTACTCTTTAAAAATGCTCTGAAAAAACTCGTGTTAGAACTCTTTCACTATGAAACAAAAAATCGACTCCAAGATGAAAAACATGAAATCATTCGGTGGGGAGCTTCTGAAGGGAAAAAGAAAAGCAAAAAGGCCGCTTTCTACGAAGCAGCCATTGCATCTCATTTTGAAGTCTTGTGAGAAGTTAGTTTTTGTGCCTACCAATCTCTCTTTGGAAAAGTTGATTCACAGTCAGGCTCAGAAATTTAATTTGAAAATTTACGAGCTCGCCATTAACTGGTCGCATATTCATCTTATCATCAAGATTAAAGAGCGAGAGAACTACAATCAATTCATCAGATCTCTTTGTTCGATTCTGACTGCAAAAATCAGAGCGCAAAGACCTCACTTGAAAACGCTTTTTGTCCTTCGCCCCTTTACTCGTATCATTTCATGGGGGCGGGATTTTAAATCTGTGGTGAATTACCTAATTCTCAATCAGATGGAAGCTCAAGGTCTTATCTTTAGACCAAAAACAAAGCCTCAGCCTAAGATAAGCTCGATCACCTTCAAAGTCAGGAAGGATAGGCTTGTAGACAATTAAGGAACGAAGTCACAAATGCCTAAGTTTTGATATTTATTTGGCGGCTCGAAAACCAGGGTTATTATACGCTGTACTGGAAAAAATAGTATGTCGAATAAACTGCAAACATCCAAAATACAGAAATCAAAATGCTGAAGAAAGCGGAGACCCGTTCAGATTTTTCTTTAAACGCCTTCAGCGCAAAGAAAAATCCTAGGATGCTCATCCAGGGGGCGACGACAAATGGCCAATGGAAATTAAGTCCATGCATTGGAGGACTCGGCGACTCGTTGATTTTGCGATAAACACAGAGGCCAATAACACCTATGGCCAGAGTCGTTAAATTTATTAAAAGACCCCAACGTCCCGAGTGTCTAATTTGCATATTCTAATTTTGAAAGGCTCCTAGGATACGGTCAATAAGGAAATCCAATTGGCAGATTCGTGGAATTCAGCAAGTTGGATTTTATTTGATCTGACCGTTTCTCTTGAAGTTGAGGCCCACGGCCGAGGTGCTGTTTCAAAACTGGCAGAAGCCGCAGGGTGCGATCGCACTTATCTCTCCCAATGCTTAAGCACCAAAGTGCAGCCGACACCTGATCATGTCCTCGGGATTGGCCAATATCTGAACCTTTCTGAAAGTGAGTCTGATTACTTTTTACTTTTGCTTCTTCATGAGAGATCGGCTTCGAAAAAGTCTCAGCTTCTCATGGAAAAGAAAATGAAGATTCTTTCGGAAGCCGATCTCATTTTAAGCAAAAAAATAGCTCAAAAAGCAGAATCCAACGAACTCACCGAGACTGAAAAATCGATCTACTATTCTCATTGGAAGTACGCCGCCACTCACGCTTTGACGAGCATCAAAGAGTTTCAAACAGTTCCTGCCATCGCCAAGCGCACAAAACTCACTGACACAGAAATTTCAAATGCACTAAAGGATCTTAAAAATATGGGACTGGTATTGTTTCAAGCTGGAAGTTGGGTGCATTCAGGAAAAAGCATCCACATCTCATCAGGCTCTTCCCACACCTCTCAGAACCATACGAATTGGCGACTCAAGTCGATTGAAAACGTCAATAGTCAAAATGCTGTCCATTACACGACATTGTTTTCACTCTCTAAAAAGGATTGGCAAATCCTGAGGGAGCAGCTCTTAAGGTTTATCGAAACTCAAATGGATTTCATTCACGCTTCAGGGACAGAAGAACTCTATTGTTTCTGTTGTGACTTGTTTAAGCCTCTTGAGTGAACTTTTTACCGTTTGGTACCAGTTCCTGTCTTTGGGAATACAGTCAAGAAATCAAGTGATTCTAATCGATTCCCAAAACACTTTTCATCTGCTCATCAGGCTTTCGATCCCCAGCGCGAAATTCCATAATCTTTTTTCTTGTCTGATTAAAAAAATAACTTAAATGCACGAGTGTTCCGAATCGCTCTGATACTTCAATTGCACTTATGACAAACCCAGCTTTGAGCTTTGGAATGATAATAGAATTATTGGTGGTTGTATGGCGGGACAAAACAATTTGAAATCCTAGGTTTTGAACTCGCTTCAATACTTCGTGCATTAAAGCTGTGTAAAGACCTTTCCGCCGA
>JBGGMM010000243.1:0-2845 GCA_041288045.1 Pseudobdellovibrionaceae bacterium
AGAGCTTCCGATTTTTCTGTGAACTTGAAATCCGCTCTCAGTTGAGTTGGAATCATCAAACTGCAGCTTCACTTGGTTGTAAGCAACAGACACGACTCGCAAATTTGTTGGAGCTGCCAGTGATGGTGGCGGAGGAGGAGGAGGAGGCGTTCCTGATTGCACGGGTCCAATGTAGGATTTTGCAACGACCACGTTATCATAATATTTCTTGTTCTGACGATTCAAGCTTCCGCCAGATTGAGAGTGAAGTTCCAATTGAATCTGATCGATTTTCAAAGTGCTGATATCACGCATGCGAAGGTTTGGAAAATCAGCAACGAGATTCCCGTCAATCCACATAGCGGCACGGCCATCGCGCTGGCCTGGAGTGTTGGCTTTCACCATCAACTCATAACTGTACCAGCGACCTCTTTGCGGAATGAAATTCGGACGAGAAACAAAGTAAGGTCCAAAATCACCTGGTACTCCGTCGATGGGAAGAACTTTTCCGTTTGGATAAAAGATATCTCCCCACTGAGATCTTTGCTCAGGGTGATAAGTGTAAAGACGAGTGTATCCAGGATCGGCTTCGCCATAATCAATGGCATTTTCCATCAAGTACAAGAAAAAATCCGAGCCACTTGGAATTCTGCCGGGACCTGGATACTTGGCTGAAATTCGGATCCCGTTGTGATTCGAACTCACATTCACATCATAACCTGGATCGAATTTGGTGTAGATTCGCACAAACAGCACATCTTGAGTGGTGCTGAGGTTTTTCACAACTGCATTGGAAACTTCTTGTGAGACTTGAGGCAAAGTCATTTCAAGTGCTTTGGCTCCGCCGAAAAAGTTTCCAGCTTCAGTCGCGATGCGAGTGTTGCTGCTTTGGTAGTAGCTGCTCCACTTGGTGGTGAGCTGGCTGGTCCCAGTGTAGGATTCAAAGTCATCACTGAAGATGACGTTTGGGTCCGCACCAATGCCGACATCATTTGAATATTTGGAAGCAAGACCTGTATTGCCCACTGGCAAAGGAGCCAGCTGAGCCTGCGCAAGTCCGGTGAAAAGAAAGGTCGTTAGTAAGCCCAGTATTTGTCGTTTCATAAAGATTCCCCCGATTTTGGATTTCAAAGGCCACTTCAACAAGTGGCCTTTGAGTCCGTCCGTTTTTAAATTAATTCGACTTCACGCTGATCGTTTGAGATCCCACATTTCCAGCAGCATCGTAGGCCTTGACCTGGATCTGGTGAGTTCTTCCCACCCGTTTTGGCACAGTCCAGCTGCAAGAGTAAGGAGCAGCCGTTTTTGTGCAACGGAGATTGCCATTGGTGTAGATCTCAACTTTTGTTACGGCCACATTATCTGAAGCACTGGCCGAGATTGTGATCACAGATCCAGCTTTGACAAGAGCGCCATTGACTGGAGATGTAATGCTCGCAACCGGTGCTTGAGTATCGGCAGTTGGTGGAGGCGGAGTCGTGCTTCCACTGTCGGCGACGAATACGATATCTCGAAAGTAGTTCGAGCTTTCATAGCTGCTTGTTGGACGAGATCCAACAGGACCGTAGACGCCGTTGTTACCAACAACACTTCGAAGTGAGCCGTTAGAGATCTGCGAAGCCATTCCGTTATTGGTCGCGACATAGTATCCAGCTCCAGTGTTTACAGACACTGTGTACTCAGTATTTGCCGCAATCGACAGAGGAGAGGCCAGATTCATTTGCTGCCATCCAGCGGCTGTCTCTCCTGAGAACACCACTGAAGCCAGCAGTGCACCTGAAGAAGAGTAGATCTTGCCAGTGCGAGTTCCTGTCTCTGCAGACCCTTTAAAGAATCGAATGGTAGTGATTTTCCCAGCGACAGTGGAAGTAAAACGCATTCCGAGTTCATAAGACACGCCGTCATGCAAGTTCACTAGTGCTGGCACTTGTGAAGTCATGAGAGTGACACTTGTACCTGATGGTGGAGGAGGAGGCTGAACTATAGCATTCACAGTGATGCTGACTGCTGCAGAGTTAGCGATCGCACCTGCATTGTCTGTGGCTCGAGCTACAAGGCTGTAAGATCCTGCAGCCACGTTGCTCATGGTTAATGAGTAAGGAGCTGTTAAATCTTCTCCTAATTTCAAAGATCCGCTGAAGAATTCAACTTTTGAAACAGAGCCGTCAGAATCAGAAGCTGAAGCATTGATGGCAACGCTCATTCCAGACGAGAAGCTAGATCCATTCGAAGGACTTGTGATGCTCACACTTGGACCAACGTTCGCAGGCGGAGGCTGAGTCACTGAACTGACTGTGATACTCACTGCAACTGAAGTTCTAGTTGCACCTAAGTTATCAGTGGCTCTTGCCGTGAGACTGTAAGATCCTGCAGCCACATTGCTCATTGTCCATGAATGAGGGGCTGTCAAATCTTCACCGAGCTTGGTTGAGCCACTGAAGAACTCAACTTTGGCAATACTTCCATCACTGTCGGAAGCTGAAGCATTGATCACAATGCTTGAACCTGCTGAGAAGCTAGATCCATTCGCAGGCGAAGTGATGCTCACATTTGGTGCCACATTCGCTGCCGGCGCTGCTGCAGTAGTTGCACAAATTTCATTTGAAGATGCAGACACAGACGAAGAATCGTATGCTTTCACTTGATAGCAGTACTGAGTGGAAGCTGCGACAGAATTGTCATCATAAGACTGGGCAGCTGTAGTTCCGATTTGCGATAAAGTTCCAGAGCTTCCGATTTTTCTGTGAACTTGAAATCCGCTCTCAGTTGAGTTGGAATCATCAAACTGCAGCTTCACTTGGTTGTAAGCAACAGACACGACTCGCAAATTTGTTGGAGCTGCCAGTGATGGTGGCGGAGGAGGAGG
>JBGGMM010000244.1:0-14662 GCA_041288045.1 Pseudobdellovibrionaceae bacterium
AAGGACTTCTCTCAGTATGAAGAAAAAAAAATTAGTCGTGAACCACTCTCGAAGCGTTGCCATTGTTTATCGGGGCGACAAACCTCCGGCATTGACTCTGGCCAAAGCCCTAACAGCATGGCTGAAAGAGCGAAACTACAAAGTCTTCACTGCACCTGAACAAAAAGTCATTTCTGGAACCAGCTTGATCCGCACACCGGCAGGGCTTTCGAAAATGAGCTTGATCGTTGTCCTGGGTGGCGATGGGACCTATTTAAGAGCTGTTCGCCTGTTGCATGGAAAGAGCATTCCGATTTTAGGAGTCAATCTGGGTTCTTTGGGATTTCTCACTCCCACCCGGGCTGATGAGCTTTTCACCGCTGTTGAAAATGCGCTGGAAAACAAAATGGTGCTTCGTCCCCGCTCGATGATTCACGTTGAGCTCAATCGCAAGGGACGCAAAAAGAAATCCTGGATGGCGCTCAATGATATTGTGCTGGAGCGAGGTTCTTTAAGCCAGCTCATCAATATCTCCATTCACAGTGAAAAACTTTTGGTCTCTGAAGTGAAAGCTGATGGCTTGATCATTTCCACTCCCACTGGATCGACGGCTTACAATCTTTCAGCTGGCGGCCCGATTTTGCACCCTGAAACCCAAGCTTTTGTGGTCACCCCGATTGCACCTCACAGTTTGACCAGCCGGCCATTGATTTTCCCCGATGACATTCAATTGAGTTTTAGACTGGTGGGGAAATTGCAGAACAGCAAAGAGCAAGCACATTTCGTGGTGGACGGTGTTAAAGTCGATCAACTTTCCACGGATGACGAAATCGTGATTTCGAAAGCCAGCATGGAGCATCTGATGGTCCGGGAACCCCATCAAAATTACTTCCATCTGCTCAGAGAAAAGCTTAAATTTGGTGATCGCGCTTAAAAGATAGGCATTAAGGGAGGCTCCGTGCTTCAAGAACTGAAAGTGATCAATTTTGCGATCATTGAAAATCTTGATATCCAGTTTCGTTCAGGACTCAATATTTTGAGTGGCGAAACCGGAGCGGGAAAGTCCGTGCTGCTGAAGAGCTTGGGTCTTTTGATGGGACAGAAAAGCTCCACTGAATCCATTCGCTCTGGATGCACTCAAGCTTCGGTTGAAGGCTGCTTTGATCTTTCCAAGCGCAAAGACATTCAGAAAAAACTGGAAGAGCTCGGGATCGACACCGAAGAGAACGTTCTGGTGGTCCGCCGAGTTCTCTGCGAAGACAAATCCCGCATTTATTTGAACGGCACCATGAGCACACTGAATGCACTTCGCGATGTGGTTTCACCTTTGATCGAAGTGGCTGGCCACTCAGCCCCCTTGATTGAAATGACCGGCCAGCATGAAAATCGCTTGTTGATTTCCAAAGCCTACCACTTGGATCTGTTGGATCAGTATGTCGGTGCGTGGGACACACGCTTGAAATTCAATGAAAAGTACGATCGCCTCAAAGAGATTGAGCGAGAAATCTCGGACCTGGAGCGAGAAGCCCAGCACAAAGCTCAGCGCTTGGATTTTCTGATTTTTCAACGCGACGAAATCCAAAATCTGGAACTGGACCCCGAGGGCGACCGCGATTTGGAAATTGAAATCAAAAAATTGAAAAACTCGGCAAAGCTCGAATCCTTTGTCGATTCCGCTGAAGAAGCTCTCTACACAGATGACGATTCAGCCATCAGCCGCCTCAATGCCATTTTGAAAAAATCTTTCGATGCTGCTCAGGTTGACCCCAAAATCGCCGAAAAACTGCAAAACCTGGAACAAGCCAGAAGCTTAATTGAAGATTCGATTTACGATCTTCGCCAGTATGTCTCTCGCATCGAAAGCGATCCCGGACGTCTGGAAGAGCTTGAATCCCGCCTCAGCGGAATCCGCAAGCTTCAGAAAAAATACGGGCCCTCTGTCGATGATATAATGGCTGCCTTTGAAAAAATGCAGACAGAGATTAAAGACTTGGAAAATTCAGATCAAAAAATCGAAAGCCTAAAAGCTGAAGCCGAAAAAATTGAAAAAGAACTTCGAAAAATCGCCCAGACCCTCCATGAAAAGCGCAGCAACGGAAGCCGCTTGCTAGCTGATTCCGTGAATGCCGAACTTTTGGATCTGAACATGAAGGGCGTGACTTTTCATGTCTCCGTCGAAAAATTCAGCGAACTTAACAGCACTGGCATCAGTGACGTGGAATTTCTCAGTCAAACTTCCAATAAAGACCCCAAGCGCCCTCTCGCCAAATTCGCCAGCGGCGGCGAGCTTTCAAGGATTCTTCTGTCCTTGAAACGAGTGGTGGGATCTTCTCATCAACCGCGAACTTACCTCTTTGACGAAGTCGACACCGGCGTCTCCGGCCCAACAGCCGAAAAAGTCGGTCGCAAACTAAAATCCATCGCCAAAGGCCAGCAGGTCATCTGCGTGACCCATTTACCGCAAGTAGCCGCCTACGGCGATTCCCATTTCTACATCCAAAAATCTCCAAAAAAAGGCAGCGTTGCGATGGAGATTCTGGAACTCAAACCCAAGGATCGCATCCAAGAAATTGCTCGCTTGATCTCTGGCGAGAAAATTTCGAAGACCAGTCTGGCTCATGCTGAGCAGCTTTTGGCTGAAGCCCGGTAATGTTCTGGAAATTCGGCCATCCAGGCCTCACCCCTTCGGGGCTCGCCTGCGGCGAGTTTCCAGAAAACGCTGCGGCATTTATTCACCGAACTGTTTTTATCTTTTTGAACTGCTGATCACGATGATCAGCAGTCCGGGGGTTCGGGGCAGGCCTGCCCCGATTGCATGGACGCAGACACTTCATGATCATTGCCGAACACTCAAGTTATCGTCTGTCCATAAACAGACGATAATCAGAGTAAAATTCTGCACATGCAGTCGGCCTAGTATCTTAAAGCTGGACCCAAGAGTGCCCAGCTTCCGTCAGCCGCAGGGCCTTTGGAGTCTCGAACCAGGACCCGAGGTTAATTGAAATTTTCTTTTTCGAATTCAAGTCGAATTCAAATTCGTCGCGGACGTGCATGTGGCCTGTGATGATGTAATCAAATTCCGACTCTCGAGCTTTGGATTGAGCGTAGGTTCTGATTCTTTCGCGCATGACTTCTTCGCTGTCGCGGCGAGTGGTTGAGCTCTGTTTACGGCTCAGTCTTGAAGCGAAGGAGCCGACTTCGTCGAAGAATTTTCCCGGGATGAATTCGGCGACGAGATTCATTTTGGGATTTCGGATGAATTCTAAATAGCGCAGGTAGGCTTTGTCGTCTGGGTTGATGTAATCGCCATGTTCGAGGCGGACTTGGTAGGGACCCAAATCGAAAATTTTGGCATCGACCTGGACTGGGATTTGGAATTTTTGTTCCCAGAAATTTTTGATTTGCACGTCGTGATTGCCTTCAAAGTAAACGACTTCGATGCCTCTTCTTTTGAGATCGGCAATGGCGTCGACGATGGCTTGAAATTTTTTTTGAAAGACGTCAGAGCTTCCGACCCAGAGGTCAAAGACGTCGCCTAAGAAAAATAAATGGGTGGTGGCTTTGTCTTGCTTGAGAGAATGCAAAAAGCGCAACAGGATGACACTGTTGCGCTCATTGATGTTTTTCAAGTGCAGATCAGAAATGAACCAAGCTTGCATTAGCGCTCAGTGTTGGCTTCACCCTGGCGCTTGCGAATGAAAGCTGGGACTTCCAGATTTTGACTGGAAAATGGTGAGCTCAAAACTTCGCGAGCCATGCGACGAGCTTCTTCTAAAGATTGCTCTGTAGGGTCCACATTCATAGATAGCTGCTCAGGCTGGTGATGTCTTTGCTTGAGCTCCTGGCTTTCTTTGAAAGCTCGGGCTTTTGCAATCAACATGTCCCGCGCAGAGACGCTGGCATCTAAAGACGGAGCAGCTGGAGCCGCAGGTGCAATTGGCGAAAGAGTTTCAGGCATTTCCATTGGTGCTTGCACAGTCATTGGGCTTTGCGGCTGGGCCGGAGGCTGGGGCATTGTCGCTGTTGGCTCTGCCGGATTCACTTGCGGATTGCTTGTTTGAGCCATGTAAGCTGGCGGAGAAAACTGCGGTGCTTGTGGAGCCGGAATTGTGAATGACACTGGTTGCTGCGGCATCGACGGCATTTGTGGCATCACTGGCATTTGAAACTGCGGCACTGATGGCTGATTGTTATGGAAAGAGGGAATTGGTGGCAATTCGATGTTTTGCATTGAAGCCGAAGGAGCTGTGTTCAGGAACTCCTGCATTCGAGCCATTGTATCAACGCTTTGGATTTTCTTGTCAGGATCGGCAAAGCCAGTGGCAATGACTGTGACTCGAACTTCGTCTGTCATTGTGTCATCGATCACAGCACCGAAAATGATCTCAGCTTCTTCGTGAGCGGCTTCGGTGATCAGAGTCGAAGCTTCGTTGACTTCGTACAAGCTCAAGTCAGGTCCGCCAGTCACATTGATGATAATGCCAGTGGCGCCATCGATTTTGATATTCTCAAGCAGCGGAGAAGAAATCGCTGCAGTTGCAGCTTCAACCGCACGGTTTTCACCTTTGGCGTATCCAGTTCCCATCAATGCCAAGCCTTTGGCCTGCATGACAGTGCGAATGTCGGCGAAATCCAAATTGATCAGACCGCGGATGTTGATCAAATCCGAAATCCCTTTGACCGCCTGAAGAAGAACTTCGTCGGCTTTTTTGAAAGTTTCAGTCAGAGGAGTTTTATCGCCAGCGATTGAGAGCAGTTTTTGATTGGGGATGACGATCAGGGTGTCGACATTCTCTTTCAGTTCTTGCAAACCGCCTTCAGCGTGCTTTTGACGTTTTTTTCCTTCGAAAACAAAAGGTCGAGTGACCACACCGATGGTGAGGGCTCCCAATTCACGAGCAATCTTGGCAACCACTGGCGCTCCGCCAGTTCCGGTTCCACCGCCCATTCCGGCAGTGACGAAAACCATGTCGGCTCCTTCGAGCCTTTCAACGATTTCATTGTAAGACTCAATGGCAGCGCGACGGCCCACATCGGGATTGGCGCCGGCGCCGAGACCTTTTGTCAGATCCAGACCCAGCTGGATTTTGCCAGCAGCTTTGTTGGCATTCAGCGCTTGGATATCAGTGTTGGCAACGATGAATTCAACGCCGTTCATTTGCGATTCGATCATAGTTGTGACCGCGTTGCTTCCGCCACCGCCGACGCCAACAACTTTGATGTTGGCACCGATGCTGATGTTCTCTTCAAGTTCAAACATGCTGCTCCCCCCGATTAAAATAATCCCTCAATAAAAGTTTTCACTTTGGTCCCGAATGAATTGATCGAATCAGCGATCGCATCTTCGTTCTTCGTCGAACTGGCTTTGCTAAATTTTTTCTGAGCCAGTCCATAGAGAAGAAGGCCCACAGAAGTCGAGAAAGCTCCAGACTTTACCACTTCTGTCAGTCCCGCCACCTTATCATTAGATCCAATTGGAATTCCGCGCCGAACTGGGACGTCAAAAATAAATTCGCCCATTTCGATCAGACCATCGAGCTGACTGGCTCCGCCTGTGAGAACCACGCCGGATCCCAACAAAGGCAAAAGTCCACTCATTCGCAGGTCATTGGCGATCATTTGCAAAGTCTCTTCAGCTCGAGGCTCGATGACTTCGGCAAGATCGCGTCTTAATACTGTACGGGCTTTTCGGCCACCGACGCCTTCGACCTCGATGGTCTCTTCGTCGCCAGCCAATGCGGCCATCGCACATCCATATTTTTGTTTCAATTCTTCTGCCGCGACTTGCGGAGTTCGAAGTCCGATCGCCACATCGTGAGTGAAATGCTGTCCACCCACTGGCACAACCGATGTGTGAGCCAAGCTTCCGTGCACAAAGTAAACGGAATTGCAGCTTCCTGCTCCCATGTCGACAACACAGACGCCAAGAGCTTTTTCATCTTCAGAAAGAACCGACATCGCTGATGCCAGAGGATCCAAAACAAAGCCCATGACTTTCAGGCCTGCTTTTTCAATGCATTTCACATTGTTGGCCATGGCAGTCTGACTGCTGGTGACGATATGAACACTGGCTTCCAGGCGAATGCCTGACATTCCGACTGGATCCAAGATTCCATCTTGGCCGTCGACTTTGTATTCGCGCGGAAGGACGTGCAAAACGGTGCGATCTGTTGGAACGGCGACGGCTTTGGCGGCATCGATCACTCGATCCACATCCAGATGGGTGACTTCTTTATTCTTGATGGCCACCATGCCTTTGGAATCGAAAGACTTGATGTGAGATCCAGAGACCCCGACCCAGACGTCTTCAATTTTGTAGCCTGACATCAATTCCGCTTCTTCGCGGGCTTTGCGGATGGATTCGGCTGTGGCTTCGATATTCACCACAATGCCTTGGCGGATTCCCGTATTGGGAGCCGTTCCTAGTCCGACAATGTCTAGTTTTGGGTTTTCAGGATTCGCCTGATCGACGATTGCAATGACCACGCTGACTTTGGATGAACCAATGTCGAGACCCGCTATGGCAAGAGGTCTTGCACTTTTTTGTGTCAGTTTTGTATTCATTTGTGACTCGTCCGTAAGTTTTGCCAACATCCATCCAAGACATTGGTCCCTTAGACTAAAAGCTTAGGGGTCCTTACGCAGCCTGACAAGGACTTTTTTTGACAAATTTGCATCGATGACGCGAGCTTCTAACTGACGGCCCTCCATGTACTCCAGGACCTGAGAGACTCGAGCTGCCTTCAAGGGGATGGCTTCTTCGCCAATTTTGACCTTAATTCCTGATTCAATCAACGTGGCCCAAAATCCTTCTTTGGAATCAAAGCGCAGCTCAGAGATTTTTTTTTGCGAGAATTTTCCATCTGATGGAATATCCGAAATTGTCTCGACAGCTTTTTTTCGCATCTCTGGATTTTTTTCGAAAATCTCGCCTTCAAGCAATGTCACATCCGGAGCTGTTTTGCTGGTCACTGATTTCAAAAAACTTCCGTCCTGCACGATGGGTAGAAGCTCTCCAGCTTTGCTCAGATAGAGAAGTTTCACGGCTTTTGGAGTCACTCGCACACTGAGGCGAGTGGGCCAACTGCGAGAGAGATAATTGGACTCTGTCCAATCCAGATTTTGAATTTGCGCCGAAATTTTTGAAAGTTCCAAATCCCAGAGGGATTGACCTCGATAAGTTTCCAGTTGCTTTTCCAGTTCGGCGACCAGGGGCTGCAGGAACTGCGGATTCAAACTGCCGCTTTCGATGGAAATTTCGATGTGATCCAAATTGAAAAATCCGTTTTGATTCAACCAATAAATAGTTCCAACCACAGAAGCCGGAATTGCGAAGAGAGCCAGAAAGAGCTTGAAGATGATTTTTTTCATAGGATTCATCTTTATCCTACGGGAATTCCCGCAGGATGAACATATTCAGCTTCTGGCTCTGGACCTGGACGAAAGACTGTCGCTATTCGGCTGATTCAGGCATAATCACCAAATCCACACGGCGATTCTGCGCTCGGCCTTCAGAAGTACGGTTGGTGACAATGGGATATTGAAATCCATAACCTTGGGCCTCAATTTCTGGTGCTTGAGCTTCAACCCCACCGCTTCGCCGGTCGAGATCTTGTTCCAAAAATTGAGCGACGGATTCAGCTCGCTCCTGCGAAAGTTTTTGATTCACAGAAGCACTGCCAGTGGCATCGGTATGTCCTTCGACAACGACCCGACTGGTGGGAAATTCTTGAATGATGTCCTTGGCTTTGTTGAGCACTTTGAAAGAAGCCGAAGGAATATCAGATCCTCCAGTGGGGAACCGAATGGATTTTAAGCGAACGATCAAATTATCTCCCTGTCGATAGACATCAGCTTCTTCAGGTGCGAAGCGATTTTGTGCATTGGCATAAATGCGACTGAGGTTTTGTTCCATGGATAATTTTTTTGAAGCTGTACTGGCCGATCTTCGTGCCTCACCAGTGGCCCGTCGAGCCGCTTCCAGTTTGGCGGCTTGCAAAGCTCGATCTTCATTCAGCCGATTGATTCGCTCTTCTTGCGCGACGATTTGAATGGCAAGAGGCTCATTGCCAGAGCCACCGGATTGTTTCGAAATTTTTGTCACTTTCAAAAGGCGCTGAGCTTCTTTGGTGACATCAGTTGCCGTGGCAGTGATCAAAGCATCATTTCGGCGATCGGCTTCAATGATTTTTTCGGCATTGGCTAATTTGGCCTGAGCTTTTTTGTAACTCTTGGGCGCATATCTTTCAGCCCCCATTTTTTTGGCTCCAGCGATCATCGATTGAGCATCACCTAAACGAGTGGTCTTCAGTCCTTTCACTTCCAACTCGAGATACATCTGTCGTAATTTGGATCTGTCATTTTGAGAGACATTGGCACTGCCACTTCGCTCGAAATCATCGGTGTTGTTCATGAGTTTTTCATCCGCCTTTTGCAAATCATTTCGATGGTGAATGGCAGCTCCAGCAATCAGTGCATTTTCCCTGGCGTCGGCTATTTCGGGCAGTGCTTTCAAAGAGCGATTGGCAACAATTTTTGCTTGTTCAAATTCAGCTCTGGCGTTGGCCAGTTCTTTTAAAACCTGTTCATTGGATTTTCCACGCTCTTGATAGTCTTTGGCTTTCACCCAGGATTTGCTCGCAGATGTATAACTGCGAGGAGCAAAGACAGCAATCTGTTCACTTTCAGCTTGCTCCATTTCGGCGCGGAGAATTCGAAGTTCATCTGACGGATTGGCAGTCGGACTGTAGACGAAGTTTTTTTCAGGCTTCGATGCGCAGGCGACAAAGAACATGCAGATACCACACAGAAACATCAGTCGAAATAAAAACCCAGGCTCTTGGTCTCTCGTTTCTTCCATGGAAACCTCCTCATTTAGTCAATCACACCGAGAAGTGTTTCCACTGTCCAGCCAACGAAAAACTTTGGCATCGCATTCATACAGACAACACTAGGCCTTGTCAGAATGACCCCTGCAATGAACGAAATTTTTAAATTTCAGGTCTTGAATTTCGAAAACTGAGGTTAATTTTTGGCGTGCACGAAGACGGCCCGCATCTGCAAAGAGCAGAAAATATAGAAGACCAAGGGGATGTAAATCCCGACAGAAAAAGTTCGATCAGAAATATCTTTCGACAATTCATCAACAACCACAAATGCACAGGCCGCGATAAAAACTCCAAATAATAAAGTCCAAATCCACGACCGCAAATTTCGCTGTTGATCCCATCCGAAAAGTGGAGCTCCAGAAGGATAAGAATTTTTCTTTACGCTAAGAAAAATATTGAAACAAATCCATAAAACCAGCCACACGACGTACATCGGAATCAGAACCAAAGACGATGAATCAGCATCTGAATTTGTGACATGTGCCGAGAGGTTATAGGAAAGTTCCAAGGTCACTCCCAATGGCAGGGACCACCAGACCAGATTGACGAGTGTGATAAACTTTCTTCGGCTTTCGGGAAGTCTCATTAAAATCCCAACCGAACCACTTCGGTCTGAAGCTGCACACCCTTTAGCGCAAGCACGGTTTTTTGCACATGCTCAATCACTTGCAAAATATCGCTGGCTGTCGCATTTCCTAGATTAACGATGAAATTGGCGTGTTTTTGAGAAACTTGAGCTCCACCGATTGTGAAGCCTTTAAGATGAGACGAATCAATCAACTGCGCAGCTTTGTGCCCTTGTGGATTCACGAAAACCGAGCCGCAACTGGGCATATCCAATGGCTGTTTGCTGAGGCGGGTTTTGTTGGCTTGCTTGACCTGATCTAAAATTGTGGGATCTGGCTGCACTGGCCATTTCAATCCCACAGCTGTAATGATGCCAGGTTGCCAGCCATTGGAATGGCGGTAGGTCCATTGGATTTCGGATTGTGAGTATTTTTGGATTTTTCCATCGGGCTTGAGGACTTCGACCCAGTCGGTGATTTCGACGAATTCTCTTGGCTTGAATGATTCGCCGACACCGGCGTTCATGACCACTCCACCACCGACGTCACCTGGAAGGCCTGCAAGAAAAAGTGCCGGAGCTAGCTTGGCTTTGAGGAAAATTTTGAGAAGTTCTGATTTGCTCGATCCTGAAAGAGCTGTGATCTTCAGTTGCCCTTGCTCTTCCATGACTTGCGTTCCGTTGAAATTTTTTAGAACAAGCACCAGCCCCGGAATTCCCTGATCCGCAATCAAGACATTGCTACCACCACCAAGCACTGTGACTTTGAGGTTTCGCTTCTGCGCCCACTCTTGCGCTTCTTTGATTTCATCTAGCGATTTAGGCAGAGCCAAAAACTCTGCAGGTCCGCCGACAAGCCAAGAAGTGTAAGGTGCTAGATTGATTTTCTCTTTGATTTCAATCATGAGATTTTTTCTAAGACTTCCATCCCGACTTTCCACCCATCCCCAGCTCCGAGAGTGATAAAAACATCGCCAGATTTGAGTTGCGAAGCGATTTTCGTCGAAAGCTCTGGATTTTTTGGCAGGTACTGACAGTTGGCGTGCTTCACTTCGGAAGACAGCTTTTCAGAGGTGATTCCAGCAATGGGGGCCTCACCGGCTGCATAGATATCCGTCAGCAAAAGCAAATCGCATTGGACGAAGCAGGTCGTGAAATCATGCCAGCAGCTTTCGGTGCGCGAATAGCGGTGCGGTTGAAACATCACCACCAGGCGCCGATCCGGAAATTTTTCGCGAAAGCCCTGCAAAGCGGCTCGCACTTCGGTGGGATGATGACCATAGTCATCGTAAACGAGAATGCCTTTTTTCTCGCCTTTGAAATGAAACCGGCGATCGACGCCTTCAAATTTCAAAAGACCTTTCTTGCAGTCCTCAAAACTAAATCCCGCTTTCAATCCAGCAGCAACAGCTGCAACCGCATTCAGAGCATTGTGCTTTCCGGGAACTTTCAATTCAAAATCCCCGAGCTTTTTGCGACCGGTTTGAGTGTTTTCAAACAGTTCGTATTTGCCCTTTTCGCCTTGGATCACCAAATCATTCTGCGAATCAAAGCCGTAGAACAAAATCCGCTTCGGAAAATTTTCAAAAATCTGGCGAACGATGGGATCATCCCCACAGACAATGCAGATTCCATAAAATGGGACTTTGTGCGCAAAATTCACGAAAGAGCTCTGCAGATTTTCAAAAGATTTAAAATAATCCAAATGATCCGAATCAATATTGGTAATAATCGCAATTTCTGGCGTGAGCTTTTGAAAACTGCCGTCGCTCTCATCTGCTTCCGCCACCAGCCATTCGCCATTGCCAAGAAGGGCGGTGGATTTGATCAGATCAAATCGTCCCCCCACCACAATGGTCGGATTGGCTTTCGCTTCGAGAAAAATCGAAGCCGCCATCGAAGTCGTCGTCGTTTTGCCATGAGTCCCCGCCACTGCCACCCCGCGCTTGAGCCGCATGATTTCAGCCAAAGCTTCGGCTCGCGGAATCAGGGGAATCTGCTTTGCTCTCGCCTGCTGCACTTCGGGATTCGAAGTCTGCACCGCGCTGGAAAAAACCACCACATCGGCATCGCCGACATTTTCAGCTTTGTGCCCACGAAAAACTGGAATGCCCAGATCTTTCAATCTCTCCGTATTGGTATTTTCAGAAAGATCACTGCCACTGACTTTGGCTCCCATATTGTGCAAAAGCTCCGCAAGGCCGCACATGCCAATCCCACCAATGCCGACAAAATGAAATTTAGTTTTATCCAGTTGCATGAAAATCCCCGGTTCTCTTTTTACGTTTCAAGAATGGCTTTGGCAATGGCCTCTGCCGCTTTCGGTCGGTGAAATTTTCGAATATTGGCTTTCAATTTCTCTCTCAAAGCCGGATTCTGCCGAAGAGTTTCAATTTCATTGATCAATTTCTCTGGCGTCAGATCCTTCTGCAAAATCATCCGAGCTGCCTCTGCCTTGACCAGCATTTCAGCATTTTTCTCCTGATGCCCATCAGCAGCTGGCAGTGGAATGACAATGGCTGGAAGCCCAAAAGCCGCCAATTCATTCAAAGTGCTCGCGCCCCCACGACAAACCACCAAATCCGCCCACTCATAAAAATCCGGCATATTGTAAATGAACTCATGAACTTCAACCAAAGATTCAAAACCTTTGTAGCGCTCAAGAAAATCAGCGTGATCCAAAGCTCCGGTTTGATGAACGACTTTCAGATTTTCAGTCCAAGCTCCGCCTTTTTTCAAAGCCGAGTGCAAATTGCGGCCAATGATTCGTGACCCCTGGCTGCCGCCATAATGAAGCAAGTGAAATTTTTCATCCGATCTAGGTCGATGGGTCGCTTCTTTTTCCATTTCCGCTCGAACTGGCATCCCAAACACAATCGAATTCGGATTTTTCAAAAGCGCTTTCGAATCTTCAAAAACCAAAAAACATTTCTGAACAAATTGCGCCAGCCATCGATTGGCCATTCCTGGATAAGCATTCGCTTCCCAAATCGCTGTCTTTTTCCCGAGCAGCACTGCCGCCAACAGAAAAGGACCCGAGGCATAGCCACCCACACCCAAAACAAAAGAAGGATTATGTTTCAATATCAGCGCGAAAGATTGAAACAGTCCCAAGGGAAGTTTGATCAGAGTTTTCAATTTTCGCAGTGGATTGCCAGCAAAGTTGAGCTGCCCCCCATGAATCAAATGAATGGGAATCTTTTCTTTGGAAACAATTTTGCTCTCAAGCCCCTGAGCGGTGCCAACAAACTGAATTTCAACGTTGGGATCCAGCTTTTGCAAAGCTCTGGCAATGGCCAGGCCCGGATAAATATGTCCACCGGTGCCGCCACCGGCGATCATGATCACTTTTTTCATTATTCCAATCTATCCTCGAATAGGTCCTGGACTCAATCTTATCTTCACTGTGCTTTGCGAGGTCGCAGAAAGGGATTTGCAGGTTCTTCCAAAAGATTTTTTTCTATATTCAGAAGAAGACCAAACATCAAACACAAAGTCAGAAGCGAACTTCCGCCATAACTTAAAAATGGCAGAGTCAGTCCCTTCGTCGGCAGAAGACCCATCACCACTCCGGCATTGATGAAAACACTCAATGCAAAAGTCATTGAGATGCCAAGTGCCAAAGATTTTCGAAAAGGACTGTCCGTCCGAGAAGCAATTTGAAATCCCCGCAGAATCACAAATCCATACAGAGCTAGAAGACAGAGAAAGCCAACAAAGCCCATCTCTTCACCAAAAACTGCCAAAGTGAAATCCGTGTGAGCTTCGGGCAAAAAGAAAAGCTTCCCCTGCCCTTGCCCGAGACCCGCCCCCGTAAATCCGCCCGAATGAAAACTGAGCATGGATTGAATGACTTGAAATCCCTTTTGCTCAGGATCGGCCCAAGGATCCAAAAATCCAAGAACTCGGTCCCGGCGATAGGGAACTCGCATGACCAGCAGATAAAAAGCCGGGATCACCATGGCCATGGAGACGATGATGTAGCGCCATTTCAAACCAAAAGCGAAGAGCAGTCCAATTCCAACACAAATAATAATGGCAAAGCTGCCAAAGTCCGGCTGTTTTAGAAGAAGCAATAATGGCAGCGCGATGAGAGCCAGAATCGCCCACCATTTCCATTTTCCTAAAAGATTGTTGTCTCGAGCCAAAATGCTGGCGAATAAAATCGAAAACCCAAATTTCAACACTTCCGAGGGTTCAAAGCGAACTCCGAAAGGCAATTGAATCCAGCGAACAGCGCCGCCAACTCGAACTCCAAAACCTGGAATAAACGTGGCTGCCACTGCCATCCCGGCTCCCAACCAAATCGTCCATCCCCATTTTTCAACCCACTGAATCGGAATTTGAGCTGCCAGCAAAAGAACACTGAAAGCTAAAGCGGAAAAGCTGAGCTGACGCATGAAAAAAAACAAACCGTCGCCAAAGGACTCGGTCGCAAAAATAAAACTGGATGAATAAACTTGAACAAGCCCGCAACCCAGTAAGGTCAAGATCGCAAGCAGAAGAGGGCTTGAAAGATGTTTATGCATAAAGGCCTAATCGATAGTTTCGGCTTTAGAGGCATCGTCTTTCTTGGCAGGTTCCGCCGGCTTTTTCTTATCGAAAACAGCTGTCGGTGCGGCGCCTTTCGGAGCTGCAATCGAGCAGCAATAGATCACACCATTATTTTCAGTCGGAGTTTTATACTGAGTCAGAGAAAAAGGCTTTTCAGGATCACAGCGCTTGGCCATTTCCAAATTCAAAGCAATATCCAAATCCGGATAAATTTCGCCATTCACAAAGTCACAGTAAAATTTGGAGGCCTGAGCGGCTTTGTCCCGTTGGTCCTTGCGCTCCTTGATTTTGTTGGAAGCACAGGCCGAGAGAATCATCAAAGATGATAGAACGATGAGCGTGCGAGCTGTTTGAGACATCCTTGTCCTCCTAAAAAGGGATCGCCGCCAAGTGACGCAAATCACCACGTGATTCGGATCATCGAAATTTGCGAACGATCTCTTTAAAATAGTCTCCCCGCTCTTCGAAGCTGTCAAACATATCGAAGCTGGAACATCCAGGAGACAGCAGAACGATGTCACCGATCCTCGACTTTTGGTAAGCAATCAAAACCGCTTCTTCAAAAGTCCCGATCAAGAAAGTTTCAGAGAAATCCCCCAGATCGCGATTGATCCGCTCTTTGGCTTCACCGACCAGGATCAAAGTCTTGACCTTTCTCTTCCCAGAACTGCGAAGC
>JBGGMM010000245.1:0-17008 GCA_041288045.1 Pseudobdellovibrionaceae bacterium
CATAAAAAAGGCTCTTTCACGGGAGCTGTCGCTGATAAGGCAGGTCTTTTTGAAGTGGCTGACGGCGGGACCTTGTTTCTAGATGAGGTTGGTGAATTGCCGCTGACCATTCAGGTGAAGCTCTTGCGGGCAATTCAGGAAAGAGTGATTCGCCGGGTGGGAGCGACTGATGACATCAAAATCGATGTTCGGATTTGTGCTGCCACCAATCGGGAACTTGAAGAAATGGTCAAAGACGGAAGCTTTCGTCAGGATCTCTTTTATCGTTTGAATGTGATCAACATCAAAACTCCGTCCTTGCGCGATCGTCGTGATGATATTCCTCTTTTGGCCAATCACTTCTTAAAAAAATACAATGACCGCCTGACCAAAACCATTGGTGCCATCAGTGCCGAGGCCATGGAAATGCTCAAAAAATATGATTATCCAGGAAACGTGCGAGAACTGGAAAACATCATTGAGAGAACGGTGGCGCTGGAAGGCGGAGCGACGATTCTTCCTGAAAGCTTGCCGCCTTTTGTGAACACTCCAACCGGACGAAAGATGGCCTCTTCACATGAAATTGAAATTGGTGAGGATGGCATTGATCTCGATCGGGTTATGGGACAAATCGAAAAAGAGCTTTTGGTGAAAGCCATTCATGCCACCAATGGTGTGAAGAAAAAAGCTGCCAAGCTTTTGCACATCACTTTCCGCTCGATGCGCTACCGTGTTGAAAAATACGGTTTGGGTTCAGCGGATGATTTGGATGATGAATAATCCCGTTTCAGGACAGTGCTGACTTTTTGAATCAGTTTGTCTTTATCCAAGGGCTTTGTCAGAACATCGTTACAACCCGATTTCAGGCATTTTTTCAAATCTTCTGAATTAGAAAATGCAGTCAACGCGAGAATAGGGCTTTGATTTCCCTGGGCTCGGATCTTGGTTGTTGTCTCATAGCCATCCATGCCCGGCATCTGAATGTCCATCAAGACCAAATCAAATTGGCTGGAATTCAAAATATCAAGCGCTTTAGATCCATTGGTCACAGTGACCACATCCAAATTCAAAGGGCGCAAATACATTTGCAACAGAGTGAGATTGTCCTTGCAGTCATCAACCAGCAAAACCTTCGAAATTGGTTTCATTTCAGAAGGCAGGGGTTCTATTGTTTCAACTGCAATTTGATCACAAGAATTTTCAAGCACTGGCAAGGAGGGAGCCAAACTATGGTGAAGATGCAAAGTGGCTTCAAACAAACTTCCGACTCCGGGCTCCGAGTGAACCAAGCGCAGATCTCCGTCCATCGCTCGGACGATTTCCCGAGAGATCACAAGACCTAGGCCGGTTCCGCCATAGTGACGGGAAGTCGAAGAGTCCGCTTGCATAAAAGGTTGAAACAGCCGAGCTGATTGCTCTTTGGTCATTCCAAGTCCACTGTCTTGAACTCGCAAGGTCAAAAGACTTTGCTGGGAATCCTGTCGTTGAAGGTCGAAACTGAGAGAGACAGTGCCTTTCTCTGTGAATTTGATAGCGTTTCCTGCCAGATTCAGAAGGACCTGTTTGATTCGACTGGGATCACCAAAAAAAACAGATTCTTGGAAATTGAGCTGGTGAAAATCCAATTGAATCCCTTTTTCGGAAGCTTTCAGAGTCAAGGTTTTCTCAACGTCAATGAGAAGCTCCTGCAGATTGAATTCGATTTTTTCAATTGCGATTTTGTTGGCTTCCAGTTTTGAAAGATCCAAAATATCATCAATCAATCGTTTGAGAAGCTCACCATTTCGTCGAATGGCGGACGAAAAATCAGCCTGCTCCTGAGGAGTCAGTTCTCCTTGTACCAAAAGTTCTGAAAATCCAAGGACAGCTGAAAGAGGAGTCCTAATCTCGTGAGACATATTGGCAAGAAATCGACTTTTTGCAATGGTTGCCGCCTCGGCATCTTTTTTGAGCTTTTCCAAAAGGCGTTTTTGCTGATGAAGCTCGACGAACACTCGGACCTTGCTACGGACTGTGTGCGCGTTCAAAGGCTTGAAAAGAACATCGACGGCTCCCGTTTCGTAGCCTTCAAACAAAGTGGCTGAATCTTGCGCTTGGGCCGTGACGAAAATAATTGGCAGATTTTTGTACCTTTGAACTCCACGAATGAGTCGTGCGAGCTCAAATCCGGTCATGACCGGCATCTGGACATCCAAAAGGGCAAGGCCAAAATTCTTTAAAACCAAGAGTTCGAGCGCTTCATCGGCATTGGAGGCAGAGTGAACTCGAATGTCCGGCTCTGATAGAAGAGATTTCAAAGCAATGATATTTTCAGGGCGATCATCAACAATGAGAATGTCAGTCGGCGTTAAGCTTTCCATTCTACCTCCTTGCGAATTGAGCTGGCTAAGAAATTTCGGATGTCCTCAAGCTTGAGAATAAAATCAGGGCGAAACAACTGGAGAGCCGAAGCTGGCATGGCTGAAGCGGCGGCTTCCATCGGATCTTGAACGACAGTTCGGCCCCCGTTTTTATGAATGGCCAAGAGGCCAGATGCTCCGTCTTCATTGGCACCCGTTAAGAGAATTCCAGTGAGATTTTTCTGAAAAACCAATGAGGCAGATTCAAAAAGCACATCGATCGAAGGCCTGGAATAATGCACGGGTTCTTCTTGTGAAAGAGAGAAAGTCTGATTTTCTTCGATCAGCAAATGGTAGCCCGCTGGCGCAAAGTAAATCGTTTGGCTTTCAATCTGCATTTTATCCTGAGCTTCCTGGCAGCGAATTCCAGACCCTGGCTGGAGAAGCGCAGAAAACTGCACGTCGGAATGCTCTGGTAAATGTAAGACTACCACAATCGGAGTCGGCAGTCGGATCGGAAAGGAATTGAGTATTTTTTGAATTGCGGCGACCCCACCGGCAGAAGCGCCGATGACGGTCAAAGACTCACCGTTTTTCACGAGGGCCTCCGTTTCGAATTTTCAAATAGAGACTCACCACCCAATTCAAATGTCGGTTTCTTTTGGTAACAGTGTTGTTTTTCATCCAGAACAGAAAAATGCTGATAGGACTGGGAAAATCTCAGATTCTCTTTGCTGCCGATCCCCAGAAAACCACGTTCGATCAGAGATTCCTGGAACAGATGAAAAACCCTGTTTTGCAGGTTCTGATCAAAATAAATCAAAACATTGCGGCAGATGATCAGGTGGAACTCGGCAAATGGAGCGTCAGTGGCCAAATTGTGTTCAGAAAAAACCACATTGTCGCAGAGGCTAGAGTCAAAAATCGCCGAGCCATAATTGGATGTATAATAGTCAGATGGCGGATTTTTTCCACCGCTTTGAAGATACTGTCGAGTGAAAGACTGCACGGCTCGGTTGTCGAAAATTCCGTCCCGGGCTTTTTGCAAAGAGGCAGGATTGATATCCGTTGCGAAAATTGTTGTTTTCTCAAAAAGACCCGATTCCTTTAGCAGAATAGCAAGACTGTAAAGCTCCTCGCCAGTGCTGCAACCAGCAACCCACATTTGCAAGGAGGGATAGGTGGCCAGTACCGGAAAAATTTTTTCTCGCAAAGCTTTGAAAAAAAGAGGATCCCTGAAAAATTCTGTCGTGCCAATTGTCATTTGTGAAAGGATTCGGCGAAAGGCTGTCCGATCCTGCAGAAGGAGCTGCAGAAGCTGCAAGAGGTTTTCACATTTTTCTCTGTCCAAAATGTTGCCCAAGCGTCGATCGAAAGAGGCCTTTGAGTAGTGACGGAAATCATACCCGTACTTCAAAAAAACCCCTTCAATAAATAGTTGGCGCTCCACTGGATCAATCATTCTCACAAAAAGATCCCTTTCGGTGTCAGCCAAACCCGCATCACAGAGAGAAGATTTCCGAGATTCAAAGGCTTAGCCAAATAATCATTGGCTCCAGCTTCGATGCATCTTTCCTGATCCTCTTTCATTGCTTTGGCGGTCAAAGCGATGATTGGCAGATCCCGAAACTGGCTCTGCTGGCGAATGCGCCGAATCGCTTCGAGGCCATCCATTTTGGGCATCATCAGATCCATCAAGACTAAATCTGAATCCGGGTGGAGGCTGAGCGATTCAAGAGCTTCAAGTCCGTTTTTGGCAATTCGCACCGCCAGCCCCTTGCTTTCAAGAGCGCTGGTCAGGGCAAAGACATTTCGGAGATCATCGTCAACTAATAGAACTGTTTTGCCTTCAAAGTTTTTCTCTTGCGATCTTAGGTGCTGCAGGATGTCCTGCTTTTCCTGCGGCAAAAGGGATTCGACTCGGTGAAGGAAAAGATTCACTTCATCCAAAAGCCTTTCTGGTGAGCGGGCTCCTTTGATGATGATGCTTTCTGAGTACTTCCTCAGAGTTTGCTCTTCTGTTCTTGTCAGATCCTTGCCTGTGTAAATCACAATCGGAGGAACCGAAACTGGCAAAGAATTGATGCGTTCGAGGAACTCAAAACCCGACATATCCGGTAAATTCAAATCCAGAATGATGCAATCCACAGATTGGCTTTCGACTTTCGAAAGGGCGTCCTGACCTGTACCTGCGAGCAGAATTTCGGTGTCTTGTCCAGCCACCAGCTGAGCCACGGCTTCTCGTTGCCTTTCATCGTCTTCGATGATCAAAAGATTTTTCACTCTTTTCTCAATCATTGCTTCAATACGAGTCAGCGCCGATCGAACCTTATCTAACGTCACCGGCTTGCTGAGATATCCCAGAGCACCCATCCGAAGGGCATTGGTCTGATATTCAAGTGCTGAAATCATGTGAACTGGAATGTGCCGAAGCTTTGAGTCCTGTTTAATGGCTTCAAGCAATCCAAGTCCGCTCATCCCTGGCAACTTGATATCAAGCAGAATGGCCGTGGGACAATGCAATTGCAAAACCTGCAAAGCCACTTCCGACGAATCCGCTTCAATGGCTGAAAAGCCATAGGACTCCACGGTTTCAGCCATGGATTTTCGGAAAACCCGATCGTCTTCGACAATCAAAATCGAATTTCGTTCATTCCCCAAATTTTTCAGAGCCGCTTTTGCGGTTTCTTGAACTTCATGATTTTTTTGCTCAACAAAAGGTTTGGCTGCTGTCTGAGGCCGGCCTGGAAGGACAGTCTGGGCGGGAAGGGCTTCGGATTGGAAGTGCAAGGGCAGAATCAACGAAAACTCACTCCCCACATTCTCTTGGGATTGCAGTTCAATTTGACCTCCGAGCAGCGAAGCCAGTTCTCGTGAAATTGTTAGGCCCAGGCCGGTGCCTCCGAATTTTCGGCTGACACTGCCATCGGCCTGTTCAAATGCTTCAAAAATCAAATCTTTCTTTTCCTCTGGAATTCCTGTTCCTGTGTCTTGAACAGAGATTCGGATTCTTCCTGGGTCGCCAGTTTGCAATCCCGCTTTCAGCCGGACTTGGCCTTTATCCGTGAATTTGATGGCATTTGAGAGAAAATTTCTCAAAATCTGTTCCAAGCGCATGGGATCTGATTGCAATTGAAAATTTTGAAGTTCGGGCGCGATCTCAATTTGAAGATCGATTTTTTTGCTGCTCGCTTGAGGTTCAAAAGTATTTTTCAAGCGTTCGAAAAAATGACCCAGGGCAAACTTCTCGATACGCAATTGAAGTTTGCGAGCTTCGATTTTAGAGAGATCCAAAATATCATTGATGAGATTCAGAAGATCATTGCCAGAATTGTACATGGTTTTGGCAAAATCTTTTTGCTGATCGGTGAGATTTTTTTCTTTGTTCTCAATCAGCAAAGTCGCCAGAATCAAAAGACTGTTGAGAGGAGTTCTCAGCTCATGCGACATTTTGGCCAGAAAGTCTGATTTGTACTGGCTGATCTTTTCCAGATCCTGAGCTTTTGTCTCGAGAGAATTTCGAGATCTTTCCAGTTCTTCATTTTGGCGGTGAACGATTTCTTGCTGAGCTTCCAAAGCGCGGGCCTGCTGCTCCAATTCTTCGTTGTTGGTGCGAAGTTCTTCTTGCTGGGTCTGCAGTTCTTCGGCTTGTTGCTGCGTTTCTTCCAGCAGCAGTTGGAGGCGAGACTGATACAATGTCGAATTCAGATTGACTGCCAGAGGTTCGCGAACTTCTTCGAGTAGCTGCAGGTGATTTGGATCCGGCACTTTTAAAAATGCCAATTCAATCACGCCGAGAGGCATTTTCTGAAACTGGAGCGGAACAAAAGTTAAAGCCGTGGGCGAGGCAGAAACCAGGCTCGAAGATATTTTCAAAGAATCAGATGGCAGATCCTGAACCATCCAAATATCGTCTTTTTTGAGAGCTTCGGAAACCAAAGTGCTGTTTTCAATTTGCTCAGGCGCTGAAAGTAATCCTTGGACTTCAGGGCCAGCGAATGAAGCTACTCTTTTCAGTCGGCCACTGTCTTTCAAATAGAGATTTCCGGCCAGGGCTCCGCAAGTGTGAGCCAACTGGGTCAATGCTCCTTCGCAGGCTTTTTCGAGACTGTTTGTTTTAGCCAAGAAGAGTGAAATTTCATTGGCTTTGGTGTTGAGCCATGCCTGCAAATTTTTATTTTGAATTTCAATGAGATTTTTTCTTTCATTGCGGATGATCAGCCAATAGGCCAGCAGAATCAAAGTCAAAGTCAGCGCAAAAGAGCCGATCACATTCCATTGAAAAAGACTGCGGCTTTTTTCTGCGGATTTCGTGCGAGCGGCCAGCAAATCAGTTTCATTGTCGCGAATTTTTTGCAATTGGTTTCTGAGAACCTCCATTCGGATGAATCCCATCTCGAAGGCGGCTTTGCGATTTTCGACTGAAAGCCGCCTGTAGTTGGAAAGCTTCTCAAGCGGCTCCATTCGGGCTTTGATGGCCACTTCCAGAGATTTGATATTTCTCTGTTGTTCGGGGTTATCGGCCGTGAGTTCTTTCAAGCGTGTCACGTGTTTCCACACGAAGACGCTTTGCTGCTGATAGGGGACCAGGTAATCCGGTTGTCCCATCAGAACATATCCACGAATCGAGCTTTCGGACTCGGAAATAGAGGAGTGGACAGCAGAAAGCTCCTCAAGCACATCATGAGTCTTTCGCACCCAGCCCTCTTGATTGCTGACGTTTTGAAAGTTGTTGTAAAGGTACCAGACATTCAAACCCAAGATGGTGATGAACAAAGCGAGAAAGAGATGAATCCCCAGGATTTTTGTCTCTGATTTATTAAAAACTGGGTTCATGATTCATCTCCTAGGAAAGAAGCTGGGCGAGGATGACTGTCCACCCAGTTGGTGAAATCAACGGCCAAAAAGCGAAGTTGATTGAGATTTTTTTCTTTTGCCGAATTTTCCATTTTTTCGCCAAGACTTGAGAGTTCAGGAAAGCCGAAGGAAACTCCATTGCCTTTCATTCGATGACCAATGCGGCTGATTTCCTGAAAATCAGAAGTTTTCAACGATTTTAAAAAACTTTTCAGCTCTTCATGCCGGCGCAAGATGAACTGGTTTTTCAGTTCGTCAGAGAGGAAGGGGGGATTGTTGCTCATTTTCAATTTCCTTCAGCTTCCGATAGAGAGTTTTTCGATCCATGGCCAGTTCCTTAGCGGTTCGATCCCGCTGACCTTGGTTTTTCTTGAGGACTTCCAGAATGTATTTTTTTGTCAGTGATTCCAATGTCCAGGCGCCAGCGAGAGCCTCGCTCATGGGTGGCTGAACTGATTTTGCCAAAGCCACTGATTCGTTCGGTAAAGAAGTGTCGCCCAGCTCAATCAGGTCCATGACCTGAACTTGCGGTTCTTGAGCTAAAATCACGGAGCGCTCGATGGTGTTTTCAAGTTCCCTGACATTGCCTTTCCAGGGGTGTTTCAAAAGCCATGTAATGGCCTCACGAGAAAAACTTCGGGCTGGTGATTCGTTGAGAGTGGCGTATTTTCTGAGGAAGAATTCTGCCAAAGGTAAAATATCTTCCTGCCTTTCACGCAGTGGCGGCAGGCTCAGTGGGATGACATGCAATCGAAAATAGAGATCCTCGCGGAAGCGGTGGTGAGCGACTTCGGTTTTGAGATCTCGGTGAGTGGCTGAAATGATGCGAACATTCAGGTCGCGCTCTTGGTTTTCGCCGACGCGTTTGACTTTCCGTTCTTGAATCACTCGCAACAGTTTCGCTTGTAAAGGCAAACTCATATCGCCAATTTCGTCCAAGAAAAGAGTTCCGCCTTCCGCTTCTTCAAAGAGTCCGATTTTATGATCGGAGGCGCCGGTGAAGGACCCTTTGGCATGACCAAAGAGTTCGCTTTCCAAGAGATTTTCAGGAATGGCAGAGCAATTGATGGCAATAAAGGGTCCGTCTTTTCTGGGGCTCATTTGATGAATGGAGCGAGCGAGGACTTCTTTGCCAGTGCCGCTTTCCCCCCAGATGGCAATATTGGCTTGGCTTTTGGCCACTCGCCTGGCGAGATCCAAGACTTTTAAAAAGGCCGGGCTTTTGCCCTTGATCTGTCCAAGGCCTGTGCCTTCTTTCAATTGAATGACGGATTTAAGGACTTGGTTTTCTGATTCCAAACGGTGAAATCGCAAAGCTCTTTCAGCGGAAATTTGCAATTGCGAATAGTTGAGAGGTTTCACCACATAATCAATGGCTCCGGCAGAGATGGCTTGCATGGCCGTTTCTACATCGCGATCTCCAGTGATCAAAATGACCGGGATGAGCAATTGGTTTTCCTGCAATTTCTGAATCAATTGAATGCCTGAAATTTTTGGCATTCTCAGATCCACAATCACCAAATCGGGGGATTCCTTCTTTTTGAGAAGGTCCTTCAAGCTGACTTCGGCGTCTTCGGAAATCATCACTTGGTGATCCTTCTGTCGAAAGAAGGCTGCGGTCATTTCTGCTAATTCGAGGTCGTCGTCGATAATAAGAATTTTTGCCATAGTGGGGCGCTTTGTATCAGCGCGGGGCAATGGAGATCAAGTCTTCTTGCTTCATCGGTCAAAATTCCTTTTTTGGGGCATGACTAAATGAATCAAAATCTAAAATTCACCTTCAAATGTAAATTAAGTGGTTTTTAAGGCTGGCCAAGCTTTTGCCTTTGTCATGAATCAAACTTTGAAAGGAGTTTTTTATGCTTCGAGCAGCTATTTTGTTTTTTGTACTCGGTCTGATTGCCATTTTATTTGGCGCTAACGGCATTGCCGGACTTTCGATGGAAGCAGGAAAGATGCTGCTTTTGGTCTTCGTCGCTTTGGCAGTGATCAGCGTGGTCATTAACCTTGTGACAGGCAAAAAACCCCCTCAAGTCTTTTGAGGATTTGAGGGTGCCTTTCTCTTTTTCCTTCACTCAGCGCGTAATTCAATCAAAGGGAGGTCTTTATGATGAAAACCCAATCCGCATCTGCAAAAGCCAAAAAGCATGTGCTTCTGGTCGACGATGATCTTGAGTTTTCTTCATGGCTTGCTTCATGTTTGGAAGCCCAATTCAATGTCCAAGTCACACGAGCATCCAGTGGCTACACGGCGATGAATGAGCTTTTGGACCGCTTCTTCAGTCTTGTCATCTTAGACTGGGACTTGGCAGGAATGAGCGGTTTCCAAGCACTGAAGCAAGTGGACCAAGCCCTGGAGCTTGAAGATCGACTGCCGTTGCGTGAAGTGGAATCGCGAATCCCGGTAGTGGTTCTTTCCGGGCATGAGCCCAGCAAGATCAAATCCGCTAAGCGAGAGAAAAAGCATTTCCGGATTCACAATGTTCTTTCAAAACGTCATGGGATGGAGCATTTGTGCGAGGCCATCGGCGCCCTGCTCAATCCCGAGCCAAACGAAAATCAAAAAGTCGCAATTTAAAAAGGAGTTCGCTTATGAAAATGTCACAAGTTCTGATTGGTTTCGCTTTGACGGCTGGTCTTACATGTTCAGCAGTTGCTTCCGAATCTCTCGGCGAAAAGGGAAGTGCCACAGCCAACGACGTCAAGCGGTCTGCAAAAAAAGGATGGAACCGAACCAAAGAAGCATTTTGTGCTGAAGGTGATGTCACTTGCGCCGCTAAAAAAGCAAAAAACAAGGTCGGAGAAGGTGTTGATTACACCAAAGACAAGGGTCATGAAGTGAAAGACTCTGTCGACTCTGATGAGAAAGCTCGGGAGTAAAAGATGTCCAAAAATCCTTACGGAAACTCCAGTCGCCGAGGAAGATCGAGCTTTCTACTTCTCACAGTGGTCGCTCTGATCCTCGCAACAGGAATTTGGACCTACACTTACACTCATTATATCGGAGCAAGCACTTCGGTGACCGAAGCCGCTCGATAAAAACTGAGCTTGTTTGAAAATTTCAACTGCAACCCAACAAACAAAGGAGATCATCATGGAAAATACAAATAAGAATTTCACTCACAAAGTCGGTGATGCCATCGAAAAAGCAGGTGAAAAAGTTTCTGATATGGGAGCACCCAAAGTTGGGAACCGAATCACAAATGCAGGTGATAAAATTGAGCACTCTCAAGATGAAAAACCTGCTGATCTTCCTGAAGAAGCTTAAAAGCTCATTTTCAGGCAGTCTCTGTCGGTAAGACTCGATAAGGCCCTCAAGAAAGAGGGCCTTATCTATTTTTTAGGCACTTCTCTCGGTCTCAAGTCGCATGGATTCACCTTCAGCGGGAATGTAAATCGCAAAATAGTCACTTGAGGTGAAATCATGAAAACAGTTTTTCTTTTCTCTGTGATTTTATGGAGTCTGAGCAGTGCGGCCGAATCTCCAATTTCATTCAATAAAGAGGGAAATTGCCGAATGGACCTCGAAGATCCCTATTCGCCGGATGCGCGCATGCCGGGAAACGGCCCCTATGCTGGCCAATGTTTAGACACCCGGGGAGTGCGCGCCATTCAGATTCTTGATTCTCAGCTTCTCAACAAATTTCAGACGGCGGCTCGTCCAGGCTCCATCATCGTTGCTAATTTCAAGCACAACCATCAATTTTGGATCGCTGAAATTCCAACATCGGAAATCAAAGAAGTTTTCATGCAACAAGAAGTCGGAAAAGAAAATATTCCGATTCACCACCAGGCCCGATTTGTTTTTAACGAGGGAAAAGGAATCCGCTTATTCCCGCAAAAGAAATCTCAAGAAGCTCAATTCAAGGAACCAGTTCTGGTCAAAGACTTTGTGGTCACTGCTATTGGCCTTAGGCCCGCGGAACTGGCTGGAACTCCGTTTAGCCCCTTGAAAGGTCTCAAAAAATCCTATGGTCAAGGGATTGGTTTTGCTTCCATGGATGATACTTGGAAATACGACACTCTTCCTTTGGAGCATGATCTGCTTCAGTTTCGCCTGAAAATGACAGACAAACAGAAAGAAAAGCTTGTCAAATTTTACATCAAGCGATCTGACAAAGTTCGCGAGAGTCTAGAGTATCATTCTGTTTACGAAAATTGTGTCAGTGAGCTTTTCCAAGGGTTTGCCAAAGTGGCAAAAGTGCAAAAACCATTTTCTGGAAAATGGACCAACGCTAAAGGCGACACTCAATATGTGCCTTGGAACACTTTGGAAAAGCTGAAGCTTTATAATCTCATCGATGATGAATACGGCAGTCGAATTTCGAATATCAGTGTCGAGTATAAAGATCGGCAGGCGACCAAGTAGGCGAGGGCCTCAGGAGAACACAGGGTTCTCACTTTGGAACCTGTCACGGCAAAGCCGTGACAGTGAAGTTGGAAACCGTATGTGAGCCCGTTGCAGCATAATGAACGACATTGTTCAGCTGAGTCACTGCGGCTTGCTCGGTGCGGAAAGCGAAATTATTGGCGAGCAGGACTTCAGTACCGCCTGACGGAGTGACATAGACGCTGTACCTATGAGTTGCTAGATCCACTCGCATGCGAATCGCATAGGCCTTTCCCGCTATGTAGCGGAGGCTGCTCGAGGCGTTGTAGGCTGAACCATTCCGAGCGTCCATCAAACCCTGAGGGTTGAAGCGGACGACAGCAGCAATTTTAGCAAAGTTCGAAGCTGCTCCGTAGGAAAGACCAGTCAATGCATCGATGGCAGCTCCATTCGGAGTCATTGTGAATTTGGCTTCGAAAGCTTTGGTTTGAGCCGTGAAGCTTGTGTTTTTCCAAGTGGTATTCGAAGTGATGCCCGATGAAGGCGGAGTCGTTGTGCCTGTTGAAGTCACTGTCTGAGTGACGCTGCTTCCGGCCATGCGACCACCTGGCAAAACAAAAGACAGGGTCTTATTGACTGAGCCTGTGAGAATCACACTCACAGTCATAGCCTTACTTTCAGGGCTGGCGACGCTGATTTGCATTGGGCTCACGACTTCATTCACGAAAACTGCGACTTTTTGATTCACCTCCAAAGAGAGAGTCGGGTGAATGGTGATTTTCCCTGGTACATAGAAAATGACACCGGCCGCTTTTAAGGAATCATTGCGAACAGCTTGTCGGCTGGTCGAATTTTCGATCACTCGAACTGAAGTTGAATTGTAGTTTTGCATTGTCGCAAGTGAGGCTCCTGGAACAATAATGTAATCATAGGAAGCATTGGTTGGTTTCACTCCATGATCCAGCCATAGACTGAAAATCCATTTTGAAATCGAAGTGGTCGACCCGGCTGAATTGATTTTTCTCCAGGAACCAGTTTGCAGGGCATCTTTGAAATTCACACCTCGAGGATGTGGAAAGACGTAACCGACATTGTCATGATGAATCCATTTGGGAGAGTTCAACACTCTCTGTCCACTCGTTGCAACAGCGCCTGGATCAGCATCGCTATTGCCGATGGTGACATTGCCTCGTTTGTAGACTTGATTCAAAGTGGTGTTAATTGTGTAAGCAGAACTGCTGGTGATCCCTGCTCCCAAAGCGACGACTTCATCGCGGAAGAAGAACCAAGCTTTTTTGCCGGTAACTCCATCCCAGTTCAGTTGAAAACCAGAAGCACCGTACATTCCAGTCGAGACTCCGCCGGCGAAAGTGACAGAGCTCTTTGTGCCCCAAGTGGGTGGCAAAGGAATCGTTGTCTTATAAGGTGAAGTGACTCCGGGAACTCGAGCGAAATCCCAGACAGGCCAAATATCAGAATATTCAAGACCATCTTTGTTGATAGTCATCGCTCCTTGGGTCAGGTAGTAGCCCTGCGCATTTTCTCCATTCCCGTATTCGTGGCAATCCACCAAAACCGAGCAGGTCTTCACACTGACAAAGTAGCCACCGCGGCGGTGCGCATGGTAATTTGAAAGCCAGAAATTTTTATTCCCGATGAGGGCGGCGTCATTGCCACCTTGAATGTGACTTTTAAAATTTTGAAATTCTGCCTTTCGTGGAGTTGCGAGGCTGATCATTGCATCTAGAGCTGTGATAAATCCCGGTTTGACAACTTGAGCTTGGGGTCTGGAAAAGCCTCGACCGGCCGAAGCCATATCCCATTGATTGCGACGAATCATCCACTGTGAGCCATCCAAAAGCAGAGACGAAAAATTATTCACTGTGGTCGAAGTGAAGGCTATCGAAAGACCCGAAATTTTCTTCATCCAATAGCTAATATCCATGACAAATTCTTGTCCATAGCCTGAATTGTAAAGTTGTCGTCCGTGCTGGTGAAAGCCGAAATCCTGACGAATTCCCTCTAAATCTGAAAGAGCCACAGTGCCTTGGATCGCGGTAAGAGCTCTTTTGACTTCTGTGAGATTGTGTTTTGCGCGCAGGATATTGATGTGAATAAAAATCCCGGCAATCCAGACCCGGTTCTGGCCCACGTAGAAAGTTGAGTTGTAATCCGCATTGTTGGAAAGTTCGATTCCGCTATTGATTTGAGCTGCGGTCAAATCTGGCTCCATCAAAAGCAGAATGCGAGTGATCAGGCGGGGAGCATTGATGATGGTCTGCCACCAATTGGGGTGAGTCAATCGTTTCTGCAACCAAGAGTCATAGCCCCGAATCACTGCCAATCGAACTGCCGAGTTCTGATAAAGCGAAGTGCCGGGTTTATGATAGGCCACAGCCATCGTCCAAACCCGATTGAGGTGTTCAACGGCTGGCCAGAAATTCCAATCTGTTGGAGTGGCATAATCGATATTCGACCAGGAGCCATCAGACAATTGACTGGTGAGATAGGTGTTGGCACTGGCGGTAGAGACAGTCGCAATATAATCAGCTTTCATACGAGAGCTGAGTGTGTCGATGTCATCTGCCTGCGCGAAGGCGAGACCAATAAAAAAACTGATGAGAAAAAGGAGACAAGCTTTCAAAGGACCCCCGAGTCGTTACACGACAAAAAAATAGATGAATGCGTCCCCTCGGCTCTGAGTCATTGCAGAGTTGGGGCCAAGTCTTTCGGTTTACTGAATGGATTTGAGGCTTATCAAAAATTCGACAGCTGGCAAATCTCTGAGATTGAATTTGCTAAGAGTAGAGAATGAGATGAAATTCCATCTGAACATCATTTTGACTCTCGCTATGAAGTTCGACGCGAGAAATTCGGATGAAATTGTCTCCAGTCTCATTCTGAGACAGAACTTCTGTTGTGAGCCCACAGCAGGAGCTCGTTGATCGCTTGAGCTCAAGCGACTGGACTTTGATGCAAAGAGATAGGGTCTGATTGCAACTGTCGGTATTTTCAAACCCTTTTCACGCCTCATGATCCAAGGTGGAGCGATCCTTACAGCATTGGGGAGCGAATCCAACACGGATGCCATGGTCGGCATGGGTCTTTTGTTCCAAGAGTCAGTAAAGTTACTTTGGTTGAAAGAGCTCGATCAAATTTCCGGATGGGTCTTCGCACAGTATCTGTGACCCGCCCGGGCCTGAGAGGATCGAGTTTCTGAAAACCACTTTTTCTGATTTTAATTTTTCTACAAGGGCGGGGAGATTGCTGACTGTCAGCACGAAGCGATTCCAGCCCCCAGGCTCAGGCTTGCGGCCATCGGGCATAGGCTGAGCGGCCGAAGACATCGGAGCCGCTAGCCACAGTGTTAAATCCTCTTTGCGAAGAATAGCCATGGCAGGCCCAAACTGCTGTTCGAGCTCAAATCCCAAATGCTGAGTGTAAAACTGAATCGAAGTTTCTAAATCTTTCACCAAATAGCGAATGGCCATGTCTGACTCCCGAGGGTGGTTTGATTTGCAGGGTATCACATGCAAAGTCGAGAAAGCACAGGTTAATGGTCAATTCTGCGCCCAGTTCAAATAATTGAATCTGAAAAAAACTTCGGTTGCTCAAGCCCATCAATCCTGATGGGCTTTTGTTTTTGTGATGATGTTCGGAAATGCGAACAATCGCCTTCAATCGATTTGCCGCTGACAGAAACGGGACCTGGTACCCATGGATCTCGAATTGCAACCTGACTCCTGAAGTTTAGAAATGGATCTCAACTTTCAATATGGAAAAAAAAAAAAAAAAGTGATGACGATATTGGGCTTGCTGCTGACTGTTTCGACAGCTTTTGCGGCGAATACAGTCCAGCTTTTTTGAACGCTGTTAATAACTCAATCAATTTCTTGTGAACGAAATTTAATAACGAAAGGAATTTTATGCGTCTTCTATTCATTTTGGCTTCGACAATCTTAGTCCAATCGGCGATGGCTGTACCTCCCCAGGGTGCAAGAACTCCTAAGGATGGTCTGATTTCAAATACTGATTACCAAGGCTTGGTTGAAGGAATTCAAGACAGTGGTTTAACAGTGGTGGTTCAAGAAATGAATCAAATGGATTTGTCCTCTGTGCTTGTCAAGAAGTGCTCTGGCGGAAGTCGCTCTGGAGTGATATTCGCTGTTCACACTGTCGATGCAGCCGGAGATGTCATTAGAACGAATTATTTTGGCACCACCGAGCTCGCCGAAAACATGAAGCAGTGCCAATAACACTGGCTTTCAAAGGGAACAAGAGCACCTGAGGCCGTAAGGTTCAGGTGCTTTGGGTTTCGAAACTCCGAGATGGAATGGATTAACGGTGCTTGCGGAGTCGAGCGCTATTTGTGTTGGTAACATGGCATTTTTAATACATGCCCGATCCGTAGATTGACCTATGGAAATTACTCGAAATTAAAAAAGTTCTGGTCCTTTAAAAATTGAAAGAGATCCTTTGAGTATTTGATATGGGATTCTTTTGTGTACTTCGCTTTGGTGTATATTTGTGCCAGATTTTGAGCGCCGACTGCATCGATTCTTCTCTTCAAGTCGGGATCGTTTACGTACCTGGCATAACCGGACTTTTCTTTTTGAGAATAGATTTTAGCCAAAGTTTCTTTGCAATAATTTGTGTAGGTTTCATAGTGAACAATCCCATCCATTGGTAAACGGTCTTTCAATTGCGGAATTTCGTTTGCATAACCTAAACAAAAACCAACGACAGGGACTACATTTTGAGGACACTTCAGGATTTGTGCGATTTCAGCAGTGCTGGCCAAAGTCGTTCCTAAATAACAAATTCCAAGTCCTTCGGCTTCTGCGGCAAGTGCTGCGTTTTGTGATGCAAGAATGGCATCGATACTAGCAATCATAAAGCTCATAAAATTATCAAAGTTTTCAGGAGCCTCGTTATGCTGAAGCCATTTTCTCATTCGATTAAAGTCTGCACAAAAAGTTAAAAATACTGGAGCTTCAGTGACCATACTTTGATTAAAGTGGGGCTTGAGAAGTTCGGCTTTCAAAACTTCCGAAGTCGTTACAATAATAGAATAAGCTTGCATATTTCCTGAACTAGAAGCCCTCGTAGCTGCATTTAAAATGCGATTTAAAACTTCATCCGGAACTTTTCTGTTTTGATAAAGCCTGATCGATGTATGAGACATGATCAGGTCATAAGCGGAATTTTGCTTCATTCTTAGAGTTCCGCTTTTTTTATCGCAACAAATTCGCCCAAAATTTGACCGTTTTCTAGCGTGGCTTGACCTTTAATTGTTGAGTCTTGAAGGCCCATTTTAATTTTGGCGTAGTCTTCACGCAAAATCCGCCCGTCATAGTGAACAGTATAATCCTGACCATTTTCATGAGCTACGATATCAAAAGAAAAATGACAGCTTGAATCTCTGTAAGAACAAAATGCATTTCCATCAAGGGGCGAAGTGAAAGTATTTGGAACTTCGATACTTCCTTCGATTCGACCGTTA
>JBGGMM010000246.1:0-4765 GCA_041288045.1 Pseudobdellovibrionaceae bacterium
CTCCACAGGTTCATAAGCGTTGAGCTGCAGTTGTCCCGAATGAGCGGCCAACCCCACCCCGGCATCATTGCCCATCACTCGAAAGGCAATCAAATTCACAAGCTCGGGAATGACTGGATTTACTTTGCCGGGCATGATGGACGACCCCGGTTGGATTGCTGGCAAATCAATTTCTGCCAACCCAGCCCGTGGACCCGAAGCGAGCAAGATCAAATCACCAGCGATCTTGGACATTTTCACTGCCAAACTTTTCAGCGCCGAAGAGTAAACAACAAAGCCCTGTTGATCCCAAGTGGCGGCAAACATATCTTCCGCAGGCACAATCGGTTTATTGATCAACTTGCTCAACTCTGTGGCCACTGCTTTTTCATAGCCCTTGGGAACATTGATCCCACTGCCGATGGCAGTTGCTCCCATATTCACAGGATAAAGATACTTTTCAGCATCTTTCAAAAGCTTGATTTCACTTTCCAGCGAAGCTGCAAAAGCGTGGAATTCTTGCCCCACTGTCATCGGCACAGCATCCTGAAGTTCCGTCCGACCCATCTTGGGTATTTCCAGAAACTGATTTCCTTTGGCGCGAAAAGAAGCTGCTAGCTTTTGCAATTCGCCAATCAATTTATCATTGCGTAAAAGAAAAGCGACCTTGATGGCTGTGGGATAAGAATCATTGGTGGATTGAGACATGTTGAGATCATCATGAGGATCCAAAAATTTGTACTCGCCTTTTTTGTGTCCAGTCAGTTCAAGGCCGATATTGGCGAGCACTTCATTGACATTCATATTCGCCGAAGTTCCAGCCCCACCCTGATACCAATCCACGAGAAACTGATTGCGGTATTTACCTTCGCGAACTGCCTGCACCGCTTTTTCAATCGCTGCTAGTCGCTCTTTTTTCATGGCTCCCACTTGCGTGTTCGCCCGTGCTGCTGCCAATTTGACAATCGCAAAGGCATCGACGAACTCCGTATAGTGATTCATCGGAAGGCCCGAGATTTGAAAATTCTCAAGGGCCCTCGCCGTTTGAACTCCGTAATACGCATCCGCGGGAACTGCTTTATCTCCCAAGAGATCATGTTCCATCCGTGTTGCCTGCCCAGTGGTTCGAGCCGCTGCCGGGTCAACTTTCCCGCCCGCTGATGTCGAGATGAGAAAAATCAGCAGGGCTAAAATGTGTGTCGCATTTTTCATATGTACTCCCATAGAAAGCAAAATCAGTAAGAGGTAAACATTTGCTGCACTCGGTTTGGATCATGAGTCTTTGTCAGTGCCAATTGAGCTAGGACTCTGGATTTCGCAGGGTTGAACTCTCCGGAAGCGACAAAGCCCGATTTATCATCATCCACTTCAGAATTGCGAAGTACGATGCCAGTGGGAAGCCGAGTGCTTCGAACGACAAGGACGCCCTTTTGCTTGGCTTCTTTTTCAAGCAGAGTCAGAGTTTCTTTGGTCATATTGCCATCCCCAACGCCAGCAACCACAATCCCCTTAGCTCCGGCATTGACGGCAGCTTCGATCAGATCAGGCGACATGTTGGCATGGGCATAAATGATATCAACTCGAGGCAGTTGATTCACTCCCTGCAAATTGAATTCAGTGCGACTTGTGTGACGTTTATCAGAGGGCTCAAACCAGAAAATTTTTCCTGTGTTCACCAAGCCCTGTGGACCGCGCTCTTCACTGTGAAAAGTTTCAACATTGGTGGTGTTGACCTTCTCCACATTGCGGGCCGCATGAATTTCATCATTCATGACGACCAAGACTCCACGATTTTTGGCTTTTGGATTTGTCGCTACTGCCACAGCATTGTAGAGATTGCCGGGACCATCGGCGCTGACCGCTGTCGCAGGCCGCATGGAGCCCACAAGCACCACTGGCTTTTCGCTTTTCACGACCAAATTTAGAAAGAAGGCCGTTTCTTCCAGAGTGTCTGTTCCATGCGTGATGACCACACCATCCACATCACTGGATTTGAGAACTTCATTCACTCGACTGGCCAGTTTCAGCCAAACCTGATCATTCATGTCTTGACTGCCGATATTGGCCACTTGCTCACCAGAAAGCTGAGCGAGATCTTTCATTGTCGGAACTGCCGAAATCAAATCTTCAACTTTGAAGCTTCCAGATTTGTATCCGTAATCACTTTTACTGGTTTGCGCCCCTGCAATTGTTCCACCAGTCGCTAGAATGCGAATTTTTGGCAGCACTTTGCTGGAACTTGAGACAGTCACTGTGTCAGCAGCGTGGGCTGTTGCCAGCAAAAAAAATCCTATCGTTAAAATTCGAAGAACCCATTGACCTGATCGTTTCATAACAACCTCCTTCTGGGAAAGCCGGGCTTTCCATAGACGTTGTTGAACAAACGCTGTAAGACAACGTCTATCGCCTGGCCATTCAAGTTCCGTTCCCCACAAGAGAACAATCACAAATGACATTTGTTGAACCGGAATGCATGTCTTCACACATGCAGCACTTTTCAAAAATGGAAAATATAAACGAGTTCTTGATGTAACTAAATAAATGATTAAGAAGCCAAGGGCGGATCAGGGTAAATCTGCCTCTGAGCCCACATCACTTCATCCCGGCCCTAAGGACAGCTCTTTCGGCCCTCATATAGACAGTCTCGCCACTCAATGTTTGAATTTGAAAATGAATGAACTTCTACTAGATCCGATGAATTTTAAATTCGACACGTCTGCCATGATCGCCGGACTTCTTTTTGGAATTGTTGGCTATTGGCTGTTTCGCGAGGGACGTCGACGAGACCAAAGCAAAATCTTGTGGATCGGCGTGGCCTTAATGATCTATCCCTATTTTTTTGAGAGCGCGAAGGCAACATGGGCCGTTGGCATCGCGCTCTGTGGAGCTGCTTATTCTATTTGGTCGAGCTAACAGCCGCCGTTGTGATTGCCGACACCACTGGTTCAAATCGCACACCATCAACAGTCACCCTGCCAGCCGAATCGCTGAATTCGACATAACTGGCTGTTCCTGCTTTCAAAGTGAAAGTTCCTAAGGAAACCCAAGTCCCGCCACCTGATTGCATATTGATGATTTTGTTCATGCTTCCTGTTGAAAATTTAATCGTGACGGGAGCTCTTTGAGCCATCGACGAATTCGAAAGATAGCGAATTGAAATTTTATAATTCATTTCCTTCGTGATCGTGGGAACAAATCGGTAAGTTTCTAGGTAGGGTCCACAGCTGTAAACGGCCATGTTGCCATAAGATCCACTCAGGTTGGATTTGCACCATTTCCCCTTTGAGATTCGTGAGCTGTCAGACACATTCGCAGCGAGATTGTCTAAAGTGATCGTGCTTAAACCCGGAGGCACAGCAGCTTGGACAGCCGCTCCAACATTCAGCCTTCCCTTGCTCAAGCCCACGTTGCTCAATTTGGAAAGAATCAGGTTCTCAACTTGTGCGGCATTGAGGGTCGGATTCAACGAATAAATCAAAGCAGCTGTTCCAGCGACGACAGGAGTCGAAAATGAAGTTCCTGCGACCAAGGCGTAACTGTTGCCGGCCGCAGTCGTGTAAATATCCTGCCCAGGAGCAAAGAGATCCACTGGAGTTCCAAAATTTGAAAACCAGGTCATTTTGTCATACTGATCAGTCGCTCCCACCACGATCAGATTCGGAGATTCTCCCCACCCCGAAATATCAAAAGTGCTGTTTCCAGCTGCAACCACCACAAGCCCTCCCGCCGATCGCTCGGCCAAGGCGGCATCACTGACAATGGCGCTTGTGTAGATGCTGTCATAGCTGATATTCACGACTTTAGCGCCACGATTTTTGGCGTGGATGATACATTCTGCGACATCTGAATAGGTCGAGACTCCATCAGCTTGATTGGAAATTTGAATTGGAAGAATGCGAACTTTCCAAGCCATTCCCGCCACACCTTGAGTGTTGTTCCCAGCCGCCGCTAAGACGCCAGTGGTATTGGTCCCATGATCGTTCAGATCAGTGATCGTTCCATTGTCGAGCACTGTATTGTAAGCGGGCAACAGCACACGTGACGCCAATTCAGGATGAGTCAAATCAAACCCAGCGTCACAAACGGCGACAATGGTATTCACGGACCCTTGAGTGTAATTCCAAGCGACATCCGATTTGATCAGCGGATGATGCCATTCATAAGGATAATAGAAGTCATTGGGAACAAAGGCCGGTGGGACATGATAATCAGGTTCGACATATTCCACTGCTCCAGTGGCCTGAATCAATCCAGCAACTTCCTCTTCTGTTTGTTCCGAATTTTTCTTTTTTGAAAAACGCATTCGAACAGCTTTTCCATCCAGAAGCTTTTTCTCGTTTTTCAGGTCAAGCTCTTGAGAAAGAGTCTGCAAGGCTTCCAATTGCTCAGGCGTCGCATCCTCTTTCACTTTCATTAAAATCACATTCTCTCGCCGTTTGGGCTGATTTGATTTTTGTGAGCCAGTCGCCACAGTTCTTTTGATAGATTCAGCTTGAATTGGATTGGAATTGATCAAAGGAGCAAATGTCCTCAACTTTGGTTCCTTCTGAAAGAAAAAGTAAAATCCGCCAATAGCGACGAGCACTCCTACAATTAGAAAAATCTTTTTTCCCAAAAATCCCCCTCATCAAAAATTGAATTTTTCCTAGGGTGAGGCCGACGGAGTTTTTTGCCAATTGGACCAAGGACTGTTTTTGTGTAAATATATTGTTGTTTGTTAGGATCGAGTTCAGAAATTGTGATGACGATCTTCACAATTTCAGACACTGGGTAAGAATTAGCAAAG
>JBGGMM010000247.1:0-2980 GCA_041288045.1 Pseudobdellovibrionaceae bacterium
TTCAGGGCGCAACTTGAATATAAAATCTCAAAAGAAGTGCCACAAGGACACAAAACAAGTCAAACAAGAGCACGGCTCCAACCGACCACTTAGCGATCATTTTTAACACCAGCGCGACAACCAGAACCATGGTGAAGATAAACGTGAAGGTCCCAGAGCCCATCATTTCTCGAGCAATGAGCGACAGAGTCAAAGCAATAAAAAAAGCAGTGATCAACTTAAGGAACAGGCTGACAAAGGAGACCGAGGTGTTTTTCACTCCATCTTGCACTTGACCTGCGATTTGACTGACTTTGTCTGTAATTCCCATGGCGTCCTCCCAATTCAAAAATAGTATCTCAATTCATTCTATTTGCCACTGACGATTGATAGAATCCGAGCTTCAATTTCTTTTCTGTCCGGTGCATTCGGTGAGAGAGCGAGGTACTTGTTATAGGCCTGAACGGCGGCGCGAGTGTCCCCCTCTACCTCATAAACAGCTCCCTGCTCTTTATAAATCTCTGGAAGTCCCGATTCTTGGTTGGCAGCGATATTCAGCATACTTCGGGCTATTTCAGTGCTGCCGCTTTGCCGGTAACAACGAGCGACTTTGACGTGCAACTCGGCACCCTGCGGTCGAAGCTTGATAGCTTGCTGATACTCAGTCGTGCACTTTTGAAATTGTTTGGTGTCGGTGTAAATTTCTGCAGCCAAAATATAGGAGTCTGCCAAATTGGGATTGATTTTCCGCTCTTCCATGGCCGCTTTTAAGGCTGAGTCATAATCATTTGTTTTATAAAATGCCCGTCCAATATTGTAATTCAATCTTGGAAAAAGAGGATTGATCGCTTGAGCCCGGCGAAATTGGGCTATCGCATCCGCATACTTACCAATTTCCATATAAACCATTCCTGCTTGAAAGAGTGCTTTTGGATCTGAAGGGTCAATAACACTCGCCTCGAAAAATTGCTTCAAGGCCCTATCAAAAAGTCCCAAAGTGCGAAGGCTTTCCCCAAGACCCAGCCTGGCCGCTTTGTTTTTTGGGTCCGCATCAACAATCTGTTCATAAATTTTCTGTGCTTGATCCGCTCTTTCTTGCTCGAGGTAAAGGTCAGCAAGTGCCAGTCGAAAATCAATCGTGTAAGAAAATTTAGTGATGAGGTCTTTTAAATAAAGAAGACCTGTCTCAAGCCCCTGAAATTGGGTCAAAATTCGCGCATAGGCGATTTGCGCTTCTGTGTTAGTTGCGTCCAACTCAATCGCTCGAACAGAAGCCTTTTGAGCTGCCGAAAAATCCCCGGCAGCACTTTGCGCTTTTGCCAAAAGAATCAGCGTCTCAATATCATTTTCAAAAATTTTATTGGCTCTTTGTAAATAACTAATAGCGTCCTTCATGTTGTTTCTGCGAAATTCGACAAGCCCATACCCACGCAGGACTTCATAGTTATTTTGAAATCTCTGAGACGCTTTGTTCAATGTTTGAATAGCTGCAAGATAATCATATTGCTCGCTTTGATAGTCGGCGAGCAAGGCATGTGCCGTGGTCAATTTTGAATCTGCTTGAATGGCTTTTCGCAACCAGGACATCGCCTCTTGTCCCTGATTGAGCTGCCAAAGACATTGAGCTGCTTTCATCGCAGCCACTGCATTTGAAGGATCAAGCTCAAAAGCAGCTTTGTATTCGGCTTGAGCGGCCAAGCAGTTTCCTGTTCGACGGTGCTGGTCCCCCAAAAAGACAAGCTCATTGTTCCGAGCTGCTCCGCCTTTGACATCTGTCTTTCCTCCCAGACGAATCACTAAATCTTTGATAGGAGCATCACTGGGATTGAGTTGATAAGCGATTTCGGCATGCTCCAAAGCTTGAGAGCTTTCTTTTTTATCAGCATAAATCAAACTGAGAAAAAAATGCGCTCGAGCGCTATCTAAGCTAGTCACTTTGCCCTGAGAAGACGTTGCCGCAGATAAAAAACGAAGGCCTTCGTCCGTTTGTTTGAATTCTTTAAAAAGCAGAATCCCATATTCAATTTGAGCCTGTTTGTGTTTGGGATTTTTCTGCAGTGTCGTTTGTAGTGCTTGCGTCGCTTCTGAATTTTGCTGACTTCTGACGAAATATCTTCCCAGTTCAAATTGTGGCTTGACCCATTCAGGCCAAAGCTGGCGTGCTTTTTCCGAATACAAAATTGCTGTTTTTAAATCTCGTTCCTCAAACAAAAGCTCTGCTTTCAATTGGTAAAGCACTGGTGCTGTCGCCATCTGTGGCTGATTCAAGGCAAACTCAACCACTCCGCGAGCTTCTTTGTATTTTCCCAATGTCATCAGCTTGACGATTTCACAATAAGCTCCGTTGATTCCCGTCGGATCTAAGCTGCGAGTGGATTTAGCCATTTGGTAGATGGCATCCAAGTCTAAAGAATCCTGTTTCACGTAAGGCCAAAGCTCCTTGTAGGTGAGACAAAGTGTTCCTCTGGCTTCGACATTCTGAGGAGCGCCTTCAATCACAGAAACAAGCTTGTTCTGCGCTTCGATGTAATTTTCAAAAGTGTCATTCGTGTATTCAGCAACGGCACTTTGAATTCCATTTTTGATTTCTTCTGTCGTTAATGTGGTCTCGGTTTTGATTTGAGGTGTCAGCAAGTGCGGCTTGGTGTTTCCAGATCCCTCCGGCCAAAACACTGCAAGCCCAGCAATCAAAAGAGCTCCAGTCCCCAGTGCCAAAGGAAGACGTGCGGCTTTGATTTTCTCTTTTCGTCGAATGCTTTTCACATTGGAAAGCTCAATTGTTGCGGACTTGGATTTCGTCTGTCCCGATGGCATCGAATTTGGATTCACAGGAGTTTGAGTTTGATTCGAAACTAAGATCTCAGCTGTATCCTCCTGTGGCGCACGCGACATGATCACTGTTTTTTCAAAATCCTCTTCTTGATGCGTCTGAGGTTTGGGATAAAGAACCGTGTGCGCCTCAAATTTTTCCCTTTGCTCTTCGTGATTGGTTTTGATGGGA
>JBGGMM010000248.1:0-6872 GCA_041288045.1 Pseudobdellovibrionaceae bacterium
ATTGTTGAAGCGGGTCAGTGGAACAATGGGAAGATTGTAGAGTGTAACAAATGTGGGGCGAAGGGCTTCGCTTTCCAAAACTTTCTGACCCAAAAGATCCATGAGAGGATCAAATAGATAGGCCACGAATTTAAAGAAGAAAGCTGAGAGAAAAGCGGCTCCCAGCTGAATGCGAAAAAAGAAACAACAGAAAAGGACGAGAAGGGCTTGGAGGGAAAGAATGGGAGCAAACCCGAGGATCACTCCGCAAGCAAGGCCTGCTGCCAACTGATTGGTTCCTTGGTCGGAATTCAAAAGTTTAAAAAAGGCAAAAATTTGCTTCAAAAGCAAAGTCATGAGTATTCCTCCGTTTGAGGTCTTGTGGGATTAGAATTCTTCAGTTTCTTTGAAATACCAAGATAAAAATAGGCTCCCAACAAACCGAAAATGAATTGGGCGATTTGAAAAGCGGTTGTGGAAACGGATCCAAGCGGACCTGAACCTGGGGTGAGCAGTTCGAAAATAAAATAAGAAGCCGTTTGAGCCACTCCAACTCCGGCTGGGGAGAGGGGAAGAGATTGGACCATGAAGGCGATGGGGACAGCGACAAAGTAAGTGCTTAAGGGAACGTTGTTATAGCCCAGAGCTTGACCGGCCAGGACGAAGAAAAAAACCGCGATGGTTTGGCCAGTGATGCTAAGAAGCAGAGCTGGAAGAAAAACCTGTTTTGTGTGTCGGTAGTTGGAGACAGCACGATAGATTTTTAAAAACGATTCACTTTTGGGAAGCAAACGGAGAGCAGCTTCGACCCATCCCAACTGATGCAGACGATGAGAAAAAATATGAGCCCAAATGGCAAATGAGGCCAGGTTGACAGTCAAAACAGTGTAGAAAATAAGCAACAGTTGTCTTTGTTGACTGACCAGATCCCAGCGATAAACGAGCATTGCCAAGGCTAAAAGAGACATGGCCAGAAGGCCGCTCAACCGATCCATCAGCACGGAAACGGCAGCGTCCATTTTTGCGTGAGGTGAGGCCTTTGTGATGTAATAGCCTTTAACAAGATCCCCGCCAACTCCCCCTGGAACTGCAAAATTAAAGAAATTGCCAATCGCATTAAGCTGAAAACCCTGAATGAAAGTGACTTTTAAATCCTGAGAGTGAAGAAAGCGGGTCCAACGATAAGTTGCAAAGCAATGAGTGATGGCGACAAGACCTGTCCCGATGATCAATGGAAGTGGCTGGAGCAATTGTTTCAGCGACTGGAAATCGAGTTTGCCACTGGAGACCAGCCAGTAAATAAGCGCCACTGAGAACAGCAGCTTGAGAAGTTGAGTTCCGATCGACTTCAATTTTTTTTGCATGGCTCAATATAGGGCTTTTATTGACGGGCCTAAAGAGAATTCTTTCGGACAGAGGTTGATCTCGGGAAGCACTCTCCTGTATCTTGAATCTCTACAAAATAAAGCCCTTTTCCGAGCCATTTTCGGCGCGGAGTGTTGAGAGGTGTTCTTTGAAACATTTGTTAGTGACTGGCGGAGCCGGTTTCATTGGCAGCAACTTTGTTGAAACCGCGCTTCGAAAAGGTTACCGGCTGACAGTTCTGGATGCTCTGACTTACGCAGGTCATAGAGCCAATCTCAAAGATTTTTTAAAACCCGGGGTTTGTGATTTTATTCTTGGAAGGATCGAAGATCCGCAATTGCTGGAAAAACTTTTTTCTGAGCAGTCTTTTGACGGAGTTGTGCATTTCGCAGCCGAAAGTCATGTCGATAATTCGATTACGGGGCCTCGCAAGTTTCTTGTGACAAATATCATGGGGACTTTTGAGCTTTTGGAAGTGGCGAGAAGACACTGGGCCCAGCTAACTGGTGAAAAGCAGAAAAATTTTCGTTTCTTGCATATTTCAACTGATGAAGTTTTCGGTTCACTTGGCGAGACAGGAAAATTCAAAGAGGAAACACCCTATGCGCCGAACTCTCCTTACTCGTCCTCGAAAGCAGGAAGTGATCATTTGGTTCGCGCTTGGTTTCACACTTATGGTCTACCGACCGTGATGACGAATTGTTCGAATAACTATGGACCGCGACAATTTCCAGAAAAACTCATTCCTCGGATGATCACCAATGCTTTGAAAGGGAAGCCACTGCCAGTTTATGGGAAGGGCGCAAACATACGCGATTGGATCCATGTCCAGGATCATTGTGAAGGCGTACTTTTGGCTTTTGAAAAGGGCACTCCGGGTGAGAGCTATTGCTTCGGTGGAAATTCCGAGCGCAACAATTTGGATGTGGTTAAAAAGCTTTGTGAAATTCTCAATCAATTGTCACCTCGCAAAGATGGGCGGTCCCATTCTGAAGCCATTCAATTTGTTGAAGATCGCTTGGGTCATGACTTCCGTTATGCGATCGATGATGAGAAGGCCCAAAAAGAATTGGGTTTCAAAAGGAAGTATTCAAATTTTGAACAAGGGTTGGATCAGACAGTGAAGTGGTATCTTGAAAACTCTCACTGGCTTCAAGAAGTGACTGCTGAAAAGAAGGGTCTATGAAGGGAATCGTTCTCGCCGGCGGGTCAGGGACTCGCCTTTATCCAAGCACGAAATCGGTGAGCAAGCAGCTTTTGCCGGTTTATGATAAGCCAACAATTTATTATCCAATTTCAATTCTCATGCTGGCAGGGATTCGCGAGATTTTGGTGATTAGCACTCCGAGAGATTTGCCAATGATTCAGGATCTCATGGGGGATGGAGCGCATTTAGGCCTTCAATTTTCATATGCTGAACAAGAAAAGCCAGCAGGTATTGCGCAGGCCTTTTTGATTGGTGAAAAGTTCATAGGTCAAGACTCTGTCTGCCTGATCTTGGGAGACAATCTTTTCTATGGTCATGATGTCCCTCAGCGGCTGGATGAAGCTTGCTCCCAAAAAGAAGGGGCGACAGTTTTTGCCTATCATGTGGTTGACCCTGAAAGATATGGAGTCGTCGAGCTGGGTGGAGATGGAAATGCAATTGGAATTGAGGAAAAGCCCAAGCAGCCAAAATCAAATTGGGCTGTGACAGGACTTTACGTTTATGACAATCAAGTGATTCGCTTTGCGCATGAGTTGAAGCCCTCGAGCCGAGGAGAGCTTGAAATCACCGATATCAACAAACGCTATCTGGAAGCAGGAAAATTGAGAGTTCAGCGTTTCGGTCGGGGAGTGGCTTGGCTTGATACGGGGACCCATGAGTCTTTACTCCAGTCGTCGACATTCGTGCAGACCATTGAGCAGAGGCAAGGGCTGAAAATCGCCTGCCTTGAAGAAATCGCCTACACACAAGGGTTTATCAATCGCTCTCAGCTTGAGAAACTAGCTGCAAACTATCCCAACTCGGGATATGGAAATTACCTTAAAAATCTGTTGAGGTTCGAAAGAATATGAAAGTTATTGAGCACATCGAGAAAGCTCGGAATCCGCTATTCAGTTACGAAATTGTTCCACCACCCCGTGGCCGCAGCGTGAAGGATTTGATCGATGCGGTGGAAATGCTCTCCCCTCTGGATCCGCCTTGGATCGATGTGACAGCCCATTCGTCAGTGGCCTTTTACAATGAATTGGCAGACGGAAGCATCAAACGCCGAATCATGAAAAAACGTCCTGGCACGATTGGAATTTGTGGAATCATTCAAAACCGATTCAAGATCGATACAGTGGCGCACATTCTTTGTCAGGGTTTTACCCGTGAAGAAACTGAAGATGCTTTGATTGAGCTCGGGTATTTAGGTATCGACAATGTTTTGGCCTTGCGAGGTGATTACCTTAATTTTCAAAAGGCTCAGTCGAAGGATCGGACCTCGAACAATTATGCGAAAGACTTGGTTTGCCAGATCAAAGATCTCAAGCGTGGTCAGTACCTTGAAGAGATGTCAGAGACAGCTCGGCTTGATTTCTGTGTTGGTGTGGCCGGCTATCCTGAGAAGCATTTTGAAGCTCCGAATATGAAAGTCGACATTGAGTACTTGAAGCAAAAAGTCGATGCCGGTTCTGATTATATCGTGACTCAAATGTTTTTTAATAATCAGTACTATTTTGATTTTGTGAAGCAATGCCGGGATGCAGGCATCACAGTGCCCATCGTTCCCGGGTTGAAGATCTTGCGTTCTGTTGAACAATTGAAGTCGATTCCAAAAAACTTTTATGTGGATATTCCTGAGGCTCTTTCGGATGAAATTTTAAAAAATCCAACTCAGGCTTCTGAAATTGGCAAGCGCTGGGCCTTGAATCAGGTTGAAGGCCTTTTGGGTGGTAAAGTTCCTTGCGTTCATTTCTATGTGATGAATGACAGCAAATTGGTTGTCGATGTTGTGCGAAAATTCAAATAGGTTGGTTGAATGAAATTTCCAAAGTCAGCGTTATGGCTTGAGCTTGAAGATCTTTTGAAGAGAAAAATTCTTTTCATTGATGGGGCCATGGGCACAATGGTTCAGCAGTACAAATTGCAAGAAGCTGACTACCGTGGAGATCTTTTCAAAGATTCTAAAATTGATCTGAAGGGGAACAACGATCTCCTCTGCTTGACCCGACCGGATGTGATTCGGGAAATTCATCGAACCTATATTGAATCCGGCGCGGATATTATTGAGACCAATACTTTCAATGGAACTTCAGTTGCTCAAAAGGAATACGGACTGGAGAAACAGGTCCGTGAAATCAATCGCGAAGCGGCTCGTCTGGCAAAAGAAGAGTGTGATGCTTATTTTAAAAAAACAGGAAAGCGGGTTTATGTTGCTGGCGCCTTAGGCCCAACAAACAAGACTTTAAGCTTAAGCCCTGAGGTTAACAATCCTGCCTTTCGCGCCATTGATTTTGAATCTCTTGCTTCCGCTTATGAAGAGCAGGCGAGAGCTTTGCTAGATGGCGGAGCTGATATTCTTTTGCCCGAGACTGTTTTTGATACTTTGAATTTGAAGGCAGCTCTTTTTGCCATCCAAAAAATCGAAACGGAACGGGGAGAGAGAATTCCCTTGATGATTTCGGTCACGATCACGGATCTTTCGGGGCGGACTCTTTCTGGGCAAAACACCGGCGCTTTTTGGAATTCTGTGAAACATTCGAAACCTTTGAGCGTTGGGATGAATTGCGCTTTGGGCGCCCGCGAGATGCGGCCTTTCTTGATGGAGCTATCGCGAGTGGCCGATTGTTTTGTCAGTTGCTACCCGAATGCGGGACTTCCGAATCCGCTCTCAGCAACGGGGTATGATGAAACGCCGGAAGCTTTGGCATTTGAATTGAAGAAATTTGCTGAAGAAGGTTTTCTCAATATTGTCGGCGGTTGCTGTGGGACCACGCCAAATCATATCAGTGCTGTCGTTGAAACTTTAAAAAATTTGAAACCACGGGCAGTTCCCTTGGGTCATCAGGGACTGACGCTTTCAGGTCTAGAGCCTTTGAATCTGCCAGCTGAAGGGCCGAGGCCTTTTCAATTCGTTGGTGAAAGAACGAATGTCACGGGCTCTAAGAAATTTTCAAAAGCGATCCAAGAGAAGCGGTATTCAGACGCACTTTCCATCGCCCGTAGTCAGGTTGAGAATGGCGCAAATATCATTGATATCAATTTGGATGAGGGAATGCTCGACTCTCAATCTGAGATGCAGCATTTTCTGAATCTCCTGGCTTGCGAGCCTGAAATTTCTCGGGTTCCTTTCATGATTGACTCTTCCAAGTGGGAAGTTCTGGAAGCCGGCCTTCATTGTGTGCAAGGCAAGGCCATCGTCAATTCCATTTCACTGAAGGAAGGCCCCGAAGCATTTAAAAGACAAGCAGAAACCATTCACCGCTTTGGAGCAGCTGCTGTTGTCATGGCTTTTGATGAGCAAGGACAGGCCGTGACTGTTGAAGACAAAGTCCGAATTTGTCAGAGAGCTTACAAAATTTGGGTGGATGAACTGGGTTTTGAACCTTCGGATTTGATTTTTGATGCCAATATTTTAGCCATTGCGACTGGCATGGAAGAGCACAATCCCTATGCCGTCTATTTTATTGAAGCCGTCCGTAAGATCAAAGAAGCTTGCCCAGGGGCTTTGACAAGTGGTGGGCTTTCAAACCTTTCTTTCTCTTTCCGAGGAAACGATCGGGTACGGGAAGCCATGCACTCGGTTTTTCTGCACTATGCGATCAAAGCGGGCCTTGATATGGCCATTGTCAACGCGGGCATGATCGAGGTCTTTGAAGAGATTGATCCGGAACTGAAAAATCTCGTTGAAGACGTGATTTTTAATCGCTACCCAGAAGCAACTGAAAAACTGATTGCTTTGGCTGAAAAATTTAAAACAAGCGGTAAGTCTCAATCTCCCAAGGACAATTTGGAATGGCGAAAGCTGCCTTTGCAAGAGCGAATCACCCATTCGCTTCTGAAAGGGATTGATGATTTTATCGAAGCTGATGCCAAAGAAGCCTTTATCGCTTTGAAGTCTCCACTTTTAGTCATTGAAGGCCCCTTGATGGATGGAATGAAAGTGGTGGGCGAACTCTTCGGTCAGGGAAAAATGTTCCTTCCGCAAGTGGTGAAAAGCGCTCGCGTGATGAAAAAGGCCGTGGCTGTGCTGGAACCACATATGAAAGCAGGTCAGCATGCCATGTCGAAGCAAGGCAAAGTTTTGCTCGCAACGGTGAAGGGCGATGTTCATGATATTGGAAAGAACATTGTCTCTGTGGTTTTGGCCTGCAATGGCTATGAAGTTGTTGATCTTGGTGTGATGGTTCCCTGTCATCAAATTTTAGAGACAGCCAAAAAAGAAAATGTCGATGCTATTGGACTTTCCGGACTGATCACGCCTTCGTTGGATGAAATGATTTTCAATATGAAGGAGTTTGAAAAAACAGGAATGAAAATCCCTGTCCTGATTGGTGGC
>JBGGMM010000249.1:0-2811 GCA_041288045.1 Pseudobdellovibrionaceae bacterium
GAATACACAAAATTTCCAAGCTTGGCTGGAATCGAAATCACAACGCTGGATTCCCCGTTTTCAACAGCTTCTAAGATTTGGCCAGCTGCATTTCGAGCTGACAAGGTCAGTCCCGGCATCGAATCAGAAATTGCGAACCAAGCAAATTCTTTTTCATGATCGCCTTTGAATACGCCTTGAATCGGGGAGCCAGTTCGCATCAGACCCGGATAAACAGTCGTGACTTGAATTTGATCCTTCGCCAACTCTGCTGAAATTGTCTCCGAGAAACCAGTGAGTGCGAATTTGCTGGCGGCATAGGGACTCATGTGAGGAACCGGGATTTTCCCGCCAATGGAGCTGATGTTGATGATATTGCCGCCGCCATTTTCCTTCATGAAAGGTAAAACTGTTTGAATGGCTTTTAATGGCGCAAAAAAATGCAGGTTCATTTGCGCTTCAAAATCTTTTTGATTCATAGATTCAAAAGGGCCTGCTGACACGGAACCAGCATTGTTAATTAAAACATCAATTTTGCCGAAGCGTTTGATGATTTTATCAAAAGTCGATCGCAACTGGGTTCTGCTGGTGACGTCACAGTTTTCAATTTGAACTTTGACTCCATAATCCCGTTTTAAAATATTCTGGGCATTTTTAAGCTCTTCGTCGTCTCGAGCCAGTAAAGTCACATAGGCCTCTTTGGCGATCAGCTCTCTGGCCAGTGCCAAACCAAGTCCCCGCGAGCCACCAGTGATGACAACTGATTTTCCTTGGAAAGAAAAAGGTGAGAAGCGAAAAGCTCGCAGCCCCAAAGTTAAAAGAGCACTGGAAACAGCCCATTTCTGATTTCCTCGAATGAAGAAAGCAAGAGCTGCAAGACCTGAGAGATGAGAGATTTCCTTTTGCAATGAATATGACATGATTTTCTCCTTCATTTTAGCTGAACCTGCTTGTCCAAAGTCATTGGTCCTGTGGCGAGAATCCCAGACCAGAGGCCATTTTGAACTATGCTCATAGGAATCCTTCCTTCCTTGCCATGGATTGGCGCTGACATCCGCTGATACTCCAATTTGCAAATTCAGTGCGAATGAAGATTTAGGTGTTGAAAAGCAGAAACCAAACCTAGGTCCGATGGCTCATGAAACTGAATGAAAAATCCGATCTATTTTGAACGGGGGATCGTCATGCAAATTCTCATCATTCCAGTTCTTGTTTTGCTGCTGGCCGCTTGCTCCTCATCGCAAACAAAATCTGATGACCGGGGTTGGGTTCCTCAGTCCTCTTCTCCCAAAGGTGAATCTGTCCCTTCGACAACTCCAGCCCGTGAAGAAATCAATGTCGATGAAGTAGGTCTGCAAAAATGGCTCGGATTGAACTCAAGTCCTGAGCACTTAGGGTACCGTGAAAAATCTTTTAACACTTGCGAAGTGGGATTTGGTTATTCAAAAAGTCACAACTGTCAGAAGCAGCATTTTGTGGTGATCAACTATCGCTTGCAATGTCGTGATTCGGAAGGAACTGTTCAAAAGACTCTCAGTCAACTGGATCTTAGAGACATCGCTAGTGAGGATGTCCGTTGGAATCTGAGCAGCCAAAAAGGCGTCTCGCGCACAAATGGCGACGGCTACGGGCAAATACGCGGAATTTTTTCGGGATCTCAAAAGCAACAGCGACTGCGAATGGCATTGAATAATGAAGTCCTTTTCATGCGTGCTGGTGAAGTCACTCAGCTTGTGACTCCTCAGTCTTGGTGCCCTTGATTCACAGCATATAGCAATGTGGTGGTTGATGATTGCCTGAGACTTCAGTATGTAGGGCTCTATGGCTCTTTTGGAAGAACTCATTCACCCTTTAACTCTGCAAGAATTTTCCGAGCAATACCTCTTTAAAGCTCCCTATGCTGCCCACTTCAAGGCGCAAGCGATGAAGGAATTGATTTCTTGGCCCTTGCTGTGGGAGATTTTTCAAACTGAACATGCTGATTGTTGGCTTCCGAAAAAAGGGCAGCTTCCGCCAGAACCCAGTTTGCAAACGGGTAAGCTCAGTTTTGATCAAGCTCGCAAAGGCTATGAAGAAGGAAGAACCATTCTCGTTCGCCATGCTGAAAAAGCTCATCCAAAGCTTGCTGCCATTGCCGAGGATTTTCATCAGCTTTTTCAGGATCCTGTGGATATCCAACTGTACTGCACGCCACCTGAAGAAGAGGGATTTGATTGGCACTACGATTCTGAAGAAGTTTTTGTCATTCAAAGCGGCGGCGAAAAAGAATTTCGAATCCGAAAAAACACGGTCAACCCTTGGCCGCAACACATGCGAATGCCAAAGAATTTGCAATTCGAGAAAGAAGGACCTTCACCGGAAATCCGCTGTCATCTTAAGGCCGGGGATTGGCTTTACATTCCGTCAGGCTGGTGGCACAAGGCCAGGGCCCTGACACCCTCATTTCACCTTTCTGTTGGTGTGATGGCATTAACAGGAGCGGGATATTTTGAAGCATTGCTTTCCCAATTGTTAGAGGATCCACGCTGGCAGCAAAGACTTCCCATGCGCCGATTCGCACATTCAGCTTCTTCACAGGAATTTTTTAAATCCTTGAGTCAACATCTCGCAACGCTGTTACAAGATTCCAATCGGTTCAAAGAGTTTAGTTCAAAAAATCCACCAAAATCTGTCAATTCGCAGATCCATTTTTAAGCTCGACTCTGTGAAGCTTGTCTCTTCTCAATTTTTTTTGTCATAATTGGTTCTATGAATCACCCCAATACACATCCCATTGATCCTTCTTACCCTCACTGGCAAGAAGTCGTGCTAGAAGATGAACAGTTTTGGGTT